>JANWLB010000012.1 GCA_025451095.1 Alphaproteobacteria bacterium | reverse complement strand
ATGTGATGGTCGATCCGCGGATCGATTTCGAGGCACGGCGCACATGACCCTCTCCCCCCTCACCCGGCGGCGCATCGCCCAATTCAAAGCCAACCGGCGCGGCTATTGGAGTCTGTGGCTATTCCTGGTCCTGTTTTTTGTCTGCCTGAGCGCGGAATTCATCGCCAACGACAAACCCCTGCTGGTTAAATATGACGGCGGCTATTACATGCCAGTATTCAGAGACTACCCGGAAACCGCCTTCGGCGGCGATTTTGAAACCGCTACCGATTACCGCGATCCTGTCGTACGAAGCCTGATCGAGTCCAAAGGCTGGATTATCTGGCCGCCGATACGCTACTCCTATAACACCATCAATTACGATCTGCCCACGCCGGCCCCGTCGGCACCGACTCGCGACAACTTGCTGGGTACAGATGATCAGGGCCGCGACGTTGCCGCGCGCGTCATTTACGGCTTTCGCCTTTCGGTCCTGTTTGGCCTTACGCTCACCCTGATCAGCTCCCTGATCGGTGTTGCTGCCGGCGCCTTCCAGGGTTATTATGGCGGCTGGCTGGATCTCATCATGCAACGCGTCATCGAAATCTGGTCCAGTCTGCCCAGCCTTTACATTCTCATTATTTTTGCCGCCCTGTTCGTGCCCGGATTCTGGACGCTCCTGCTTATTCTCCTGCTTTTCTCATGGATGAGTCTGGTCGATATCGTGCGGGCCGAATTCCTGCGCACCCGGAACTTCGATTATGTGCGCGCCGCCGGGGCGCTGGGTGTCGGCAACCTGACCATCATGCGTCGCCATGTTCTGCCGAATGCCATGGTTGCCACCATTACCTTTATGCCTTTCATCCTGACCCAGTCGATCGCCTCACTGACCAGTCTCGATTTCCTGGGACTGGGCCTGCCGCCCGGCTCGCCTTCGCTGGGAGAGATGCTCCTGCAGGGAAAAAACAACCTGCAGGCGCCATGGCTGGGCCTGACCGCATTCTTCAGTCTTGCCCTGATGCTTTCGCTTCTGACCTTCATTGGCGAAGCGGTGCGTGACGCCTTCGACCCGCGAAAAACGAACCTGTGATACGGCTTCTGTAAATGTGCGGCGCACACAAGCCACATTTACCAACCGTCTTGCGTCTCCTATAATCACATCAAACTAAACAAGACCGCAAAGACGGTTACTGGGAGACTTAGATATGACGACCTTGGATGCGGGTCCTGCCGGCGGCGCCGGAACAGGCCCCGGGTTTTTTCATCTCCCCTGCAAACTGAAGCTGGAGTTCTCGAAGGCCGCTGATTACGACCGCGTGAACAGGCTTTTCGATCCCGCCCTGAAAAGCAGGACCGATCCCAAATCCTATGTTGTCAAGCGACTGGACTCCGCCTTCCGCGACGCTATCGATCAGGGCGCCGCCGCCCTCCTCAGTGACGAAAACGATGAGATTCAGACAATCACGATTGCCTATCGCGCACATGAATCTGACGCCCCGGCCCCGCAGCAACCGCATGATTTCACCGAAATCGGCAGTTCCATGGCGCGCATGGCCGGCTATAACAGCGCCCGCCTGATCGTCGCCGCCATCGCCTTAAGCGAATGGTGGCGCAGCCCACCCGCCGAAGTCATGGTGGCCGAAATCAAGAACGACAATAAACCCTCCCTTACCGCGTACCGTGATGTGCTGGGCTGGGAAAAGCTGGACGACTGCCAGCAGATTATCCGCATCAATTCGGCCACCGATAAAACGCTGGCCGATGAGAATGACAAGGGTCAGGGCCCCGTCTGCTCCATGTACGGAACCAGCGCGGCTTCATGGTATATGTGCACCGCACAAACACTGGCCACACAGGCGCGCGTCCTTCTGGAATTCATGAATCAGGGTGGTCTTCTGAATAAAAACACCGGCGATTACGTGCCGGTGGATTTCAGCGCCCTTCACCAGGCGGGCCTGAGCAGACCCCGGCTGGAGGAAATCGCCAAAGGACAGGTGGCGCGGGACTTACTGCTTAAGATATAGGCCAGATTTATTTTCGCCTCTTACTTTTTTTTAAAAATTTTGCATGATAGGGCCATATAAAGCCAAACATGGCTCTAAATAAAAAAATTAATATCGAACAGGGAAATTTAACGTGTTGTCATTATTTTCGCAATTTAGCGACTTCTGGGAGCTGAGCGGCCGTCTAAGCAAGATTTTCTGTTCCTGCGCCCAGCCTGATCACAACAACCTGATCCTGATTGAAACGCCGCGCCTTCTGCTGCGCGAGATCATTGCGGAAGATATCAAGGCCGTTCAGGCAATCACCTCCATGCCTGGTTTTGTCTATTATTGTTTCGACGGCACCCCGGAAAAAGCCCAGGCTTTTATTGATGAAGCCCTGCGCACGCGCAAACCCAACCCGCAGACCAATCTTCGCGACAACCATATGCTGGCCGTTATTTCCAAGGAAACCGGCGAGTTTGTCGGCCATGTCTGCCTGGAGCGCGTCCACTACGTCAAGGGGATGAATTATGAGGTCAATTTCTTTACCGATCCCCGGCACCAGAGCAAGGGTTATGGCCGGGAAGCCATCGTCAACATGATGCACTATGGGTTTCAGAAACTAAATCTCCAGGGCTATACGGTCACAATCCATCCCGAAAACACGAAATCCTTGAACGTCGGCTACACGGAAGGCTATAAGAAGATAGACGAGATCAAGATGAAGACCGTACGCGGCGAGGAGCCCCGTCTCCTCCTGATGCTTTCACGGAACGATTTTTACGAAAAAAGAAAACAGGATAAACGGCCCATGCTTCTGGCCCCCACCTAAGAGACAGGAATAACGCAGGTAATGGCGCAGGCACTTCAGGTCGAGCTTATCGATTTCAGCAGCATCCGGCTGGCCGGGAATGATTTAAACCCGGAAATTGTCACTATTTCACGTGACGACGGGTTTTTTCTGAACACGCGTTTCACCAGCGATTTCCGCATCCGCAAAAGCATCTATGACATGATGCGGAAGGCACAGTCCGCTCTTCCCGAAAACCATTATTTCATGATCTATGAAGCGTACCGCCCGCTGGCACGGCAAGTGGAGCTGTGGAACAGGGTCACCGCCCTGCTGAAGGAGAAATACCCCGAGGCAGCAGCGCAGGAAATCCGCAACCTGACAGAAACATTCGTCGCCGATCCCTATAATGGTATCGGCAGCGGCCATCAGGCCTGCTGCGCCATCGACGTCTCGCTCTGCGACCACGATGGGCGCGAGTACGACATGGGCACGCAGTGCCAGGAAGTGAATGAACTTTCACGCACCTTCTGCGACGGTCTTCCGGCAACCGCCCGCAGGCATCGTGAAATACTGGTCGGTGCGCTTGAAGGCGCCGGGCTTATCAACTATCCCCCCGAATGGTGGCACTTCAGCTACGGCGACCACCAGTGGGCACACCTTGCCGGCAAGGCCGAGGCTTTCTTTGGACCTCTCGATATCTGAGCTTAGGGGCTGGGCCCTTTTTGCGGAGCCGGTCCCGACGGAATAAGGGTCAGTGTCCGGCTGCCCTGATAGGCCGCCTGCGCCGTGACCGTGACCTCCTCCTTCAGCTGATCTATATATAGATCCTGTATGCCGCCAACCATATTTTCATGCAGGCGCGGCGGATAGGGAAACAGCGCCCTGAAATCGCGCTTCGCCGGATCGAAAACCCCGGCCCGCCTGAGAGTCCAGTAGGGAAGAAGCGAGCAATTCGCCGAACCGCAGGCCAGGTCCTCGTCGACACCGATGATCGGCAGGAAAACGCGGTTCATGATATCATAGCCCGGCGTCTGCGCTTTTGCTGTCGCCATGATTCCCTCGTGCGCATAGGCAGGCGTGCGGGCCAGATCCTTGAGCCGCTCATAATCGGGACTCATCCGCAAAAGAGAGTCCTGATCCTTAAGCTCCACCACGTAATTGATGATGCGCGGCGCATAATAGACAGGTTTGACAATATCCTCCTCTGCAATCCGCAGCGCAGCAGCCAGACTCTGATAAAAGACGGGATCGTCTATCTGCTGCAGCTCCATGACTGCCGGCATCACGAGAGAGATGTCCCGACCTCGTATGAACGTGGTAAATTTATTGTCCGCGTTGATCGCATAGCGGGGATTCAGGCGAAAGGTCACCTCGCCGCCCTGTCTCAGGGAAGGGTTCTCCCGCGCCAGAACCTCCGCCGCCGCCAGCGTCGCATGTCCGCAAACATGGTTTTCGTTTCCATCCGGCGAAAAATGCCGGATGTCGAAGACCAGCGGATCGTTTGTCCGGCAAACGAAAGACGTCATGGGGCTGGCCAGAATCAGGGCCGCCTGTGCCATAACCCTGTCCTCGGGAAAGCGATCGACAAGGCAAATGGCCGCCGGATTGCCGATAACGGCCATGCCCTGACGCGTGAAGGCGTTCGCTTCATGAAAAGTATAAACAGACATGTCCCTGTTCCGAGTGCTTTTTCAGCGTTCTTCTTATATTTAAGAATTACGACGGCAAGGCCCCCGGTTTCAACAGAAATTTCATTGCCTTCCGGGGCCGGCGGCCCTATTTTTTAGGTTCGGAGCCACCTTAAGGAGAAGGCCATCAGATGCCTGTGATCAACAGCGTTGCCGCCATGAAAGATGAGGTCGCCTCCTGGCGCCATGAGCTGCACCAGAATCCGCAGACCGCGTATGAGGAAGAGTACATTTCCGCCTTCATCGCCAAAAAACTGACCGAGTGGAAAATTCCGTTCAAAAAAGGAATCGCCAAGACCGGAATCGTGGCCACAATTGAAGGTCAGAAAACGGATTCAGGAAAGGCGCTGGCCCTGCGCGCCGACATTGATGCTCTCGACATCACGGAAAAGACAAACCTTCCCTATGCTTCAAAAAACAAAGGCAAGATGCATGCCTGCGGCCATGATGGACATACGTCGATTCTTCTGGGAACGGCTAAATATCTGGCGGCCGGACGCAACTTCAACGGCAAGGTCCATTTGATTTTTCAGCCGGCCGAGGAAGGTGGCGCTGGCGCCGTCAAAATGATCGAGGAAGGGCTGTTCCGGGATTTTCCTGCGGATGCGGTTTATGGGCTTCACAACTGGCCATGGCTCGAGACCGGCAAGATCGCCACGCGCAAAGGGCCGCTTATGGCCTCTTCGGATGAGATTGAAATTGTTGTCAAAGGCAAGGGCGGCCATGCCGCCATGCCGCACATGACGGTTGATCCGATTGTTGCCGCCTCTCATATCGTCGTAGCCTTGCAGTCCATCGTCAGCCGCAATCTTGATCCTGTCGATCAGGGGGTCGTCACCATCGCCAATTTTGAAGCCGGCACGGGTGCTCACAATATCATTGGCGACACAGCGAAGCTGGTCGGCACGGTCCGCGCCTTCAAACCGGAGACACGTGCCTTTATCATGAAGCGGATTGAGGAAATCGCCAGCCAGGTCGCAGGCGCCTTCCAGGCTGAAGCCTGCGTCACGGTTTCTGCCGGCGGCTATGATCCGACTGTCAATACCGACAATGAGGTGGACATCGCCGTTGCCGCCGCCGCCGACGTGGTCGGCGCACAGAACGTGATTGCTGACATCCCCCCCTGCATGACCGCAGAGGATTTCGGAGCCTATCTGACCCAGCGGCCGGGTGCCTTCATCTTTGTCGGCCAGGGCGTCCCCGGAGATCCGCAAAGTCGCCACAATCATGGCCTACACAGCCCCTATTACGATTTTAACGACGATCTTCTGCCGATCGGCACCAGCTGGTTCGCCAAACTGGTCGAAAGCCATATGCCTCTGGAAAAATAAGCCTGGCAAAATAAGTCCTTGACAAACCAGCGGCTTTTGTTTTACATATTTATTTAGATAGGTGGCGGCGTATAGTCGTTTTAAAGGTGTGTAGACAGTGGAACTTATTGATATCTCTGAATTAACTGTTCTTGAAGAAGGGACGTTGAAATCAAACGGCGCCCCTTATGCCGTCGTTTTTCTTGAGCCCTGCCATGTCCGGCAGATCAAGGCCCTGCACGACATCGTCTATGACAGCCCGGAAAACCGGCAGAACAAATTCATCCTCCAGCGTGACGAGGGTTATTTCCTCGACGCCCTTACCGGACACAACGGCAACGCGGTCATTGGCATCGTCAGCCGCGGCCAGCTCATTGCCAAAAGCGCCATTTTTCATCCCACGAAAGAAGATCCCAGCGCCGCTGAAGCGATGGCCGACACGGTCATCAATGCGCCGCCCGAACAGACCAGCGTTCTGCAGGCGGTCACAGTAAGCCCGGATTGCCGCGGCAACGGATTGATGCAGACCATGCTCAGGCACTGGTACCAGCATGCCCGCGCGCATGATCGTTGCCACGTTCTGTCAGAGATCGAAATTCACAACCAGCCCAGCTTGAGCGCCTTTCTGAAGGCCGGCCTGCACATCGCCGGCATCCACACCAGCCATGTCGATGGCGCCCGCGTCACACACGCCCATGCACGCATTAAGTACGCAGCCCATGCCCATCTGGATGATAATTTCAACGCCCAGGCCTGCGGAGAGGCCGCCTATATCCCCTGTCTGGCCGATGATCTCGATGCGCAAAGAAGGCTGCTCGAAGAAGGCTATGTCGGCGTCAGCCTCGAGGAAGAAGGACAGGTTCTTATCATGAAAAAAGCGCCGGGCGCCGCTGCGCCGCCGACCGTTCAGTGATCAGGCGCTGGTATTGATCCGGGAGCCGCGCTCCTCGGCCCTGGCCTTTGCATTCTTTAGAAGAAGATTTACCGCCGCCTCTTTCGCATCGAGAATCTTTTGCTGCGTGGGAACAAAGTCTTCCACAAACTCGCCCTTGGACCGCGCCAGAGCACGCTCCAGTAACTGCTCAGAGGTCAGGGTTTCCGCCGGCTTGTTTTTTTCCTCGAGCTCTTTTTGCTTGGCAGCCGCCTGGTCGGTCGCCTCTTTCAGGCGGGCCTTCTGCTTATTCGCCAGAGCCACAGCCTCATTGGTCAGGGACTTCATGATCTCTCCGCTGGGGTCCAGACCCGGCAGCGTACTGTAAATACTGATCTGCGCCTTGAGCTGCAGCACCTTGGCCCTGATATACCAGTCCTGCTCCGTGAAGGGCGTGGAAGTCCTTTTGGCTTCTTCAGCCTTTTCGTCCAGCAGGCGCTGCACCGGGGTCGGCGGCTCCTTTGGCTCAGCCGCATCTTCCGACTGGCCGCTGATACCGGCTTTTGCCCTGGCCAAAAGCTCCTCGACGCTGAAAATGCGGTCGGGGGTCGCCGTGGACGATGTCGCACTTGTAACTGCCATATCTCAATTCTAACGAAAAAACGCGTAAAAAGAGTTAAAAAGTGTTAAGTTTCACTCTATCGAACAAACCCGCTATGTGCTTGAATATCAAGCATGTCCAGCCCTGTTTTACAGATAAAAAACCTTGATGTGAGCTTCCGCACCGCCGGGAGCACGGTTCAGGCCGTAAAAAACGTCTCTTTTGACATCCTCAAGGGGCAGACCGTGGCACTGGTCGGGGAAAGCGGTTCCGGCAAGTCGGTTACCGCCCTTTCGATCCTGCAGCTCCTGCCCTATCCTCTGGCCAGTCACAGCCCTGAATCTCAGGTCTTTTTTGACAACCAGGATCTGGTAGGGGCGCCGGACAGCCTGATGCGCACCATCCGCGGCCGCCGCATCGGAATGATCTTTCAGGAGCCGATGACATCACTCAATCCCCTTCACACCATCGAAAAGCAGATGAGCGAATCCCTCCGCCTGCATCAGGGCATGGGCCGCTCACAGGCCTCGGCACGCGTCCGTGAACTTCTGGATCTTGTCGGCATGCCTCAAATCAAAGAGCGGCTGAATGCTTATCCGCACGAGCTCTCAGGCGGACAACGCCAGCGCGTTATGATCGCCATGGCACTGGCAAACAATCCCGACATCCTGATCGCAGACGAACCAACCACAGCGCTTGACGTCACGATCCAGGCCCAGATCCTTGAGCTTCTGCAGGATCTGAAAAAACGCATGGGCATGGCGTTGCTGCTTATCACGCACGACCTGACTATTGTCGAGCGGATGGCCGATTATGTCTGCGTCATGAGGAATGGCGAAATCGTCGAACAAAAATCTGCTGCCGAGCTGTTTCGCAACCCGCAGAACGATTATACAAAAATGCTTCTTGCCGCCACGCCTAAAGGCCGGGCCATAGCCCAGAACGACAACGCCGCAACCATTATCGAAGGCCGTGACATAAAGGTTTACTTCCCGAGGGGGAAAACATTTTTCGGCAAACCCCGGGACTGGGTCCGCGCCGTCGATGGCGTCAGCATCTCCTGCCACGCAGGGCAAACGGTCGGCGTTGTTGGTGAATCGGGCAGCGGCAAGACGACGCTTGGCATGGCTCTTTTGCGGCTCCTGCCTTCTACCGGACAGATCGTTTTCAACGGCCGGGATATTTCAGGTCTTGATCGCAAAAGCCTGCGCCCTTTCAGAAAAGAAATGCAGGTGGTGTTCCAGGACCCTTATGGCGCTCTTTCACCGCGTTTGAGCGTGGCGCAGATCGTCAGCGAAGGCCTGCAGGTCCATTACCCGGATATAAGCCGAAGCGAGAGGGATGATCGCATGATCCAGGCCCTGCGCGATGTGCGGCTTGATCCCGATGTCCGCTACCGTTACCCGCACGAATTTTCCGGCGGCCAGCGTCAGCGTATTTCTATCGCCCGGGCCCTGATACTGCGGCCCTCCTTTATCGTTCTGGACGAACCCACCAGCGCGCTCGACCTGTCCGTCCAGTCGCAGATCATCGACCTCCTGCGCGAGTTGCAGGAAAAAAACAATCTTGCCTATATGTTTATTAGCCACGATCTACGCGTCGTGCGCGCCATGGCCCACCGTGTCCTGGTCATGAAAAACGGCAAGATTGTGGAAGAAGGCCGCACTGCCGATATATTCGACAATCCGCGGGAAGACTATACAAAGGCGCTGATGGACGCCGCCATAAGGTTAAAAGCGCGCAAGGCCGCCTAAACCAGATTAGGTCCGTCGGTTCCTGTGCCCCGCCAGTTGGAGGCCGGGTGATTACGCGGCAAATTGCAGACCGGCGCTGGTTCGTGCTCATACTCCGAAGACGGTGAATAGGTGCTTTGCTCCCCTATCATATCGTAGTTTTCCTCCGCCCATTTCAGCGCCGCCCGCTCACCCGCTTTGAAAACCTCGTCCATGAAGGGGCGGTTGAAATGCAGCATGCTTGCAAATCCGTGACGGGGCAGGCTGTGCTTGTCGATGATCATGTGGAAACGGGGCTGCTTTTCGTCGAGGCCATGACCGACCCATTCCTGGTCTGAGAAATGATCGCGTATACGATTAATATGCTCGGCACCCCTGATAGCCTCGGTCATAGTCGCATGCATGGCCAGCAAAGCCGTTTGCGGCAATACAGAGCGCGTCTGGTCGAAGGGCGCCAGCTGAATGACGACCACATCGTCGCCCTCTTTAATTAACGGCCGGATGGGCGGGTTTGAGACCACGGCGCCGTCTATGTGCCGTTCATCGTTGATTTTTACATGGGGAAAAAGGCCGGGAATGGCGCAAGACGCCATAACACGCTCGGCGCTGACGTTATCGCGTGTTGAAACCAGAAGCGTCCCTTTGTCAATGTTCGTAGCCGAAATGAACAGGGGCATGCCACCTGTCTTGTTGATGCGGCCAAAATCTATGAGCTTGCGCAACTTGTCGCCGAACAGGCGCTGCATTACGTATTCGCCGGCAATATGAGGCAACTGACCAACGGCAGCGACAAATCCGAAGCTGCCCATCATCTCCGCCGTATTCGCTATGTAGAGTGCCGGTGCAAAAAGCATATTGGCCACGGAAGCTAGAGCCGTGTTCTTGCCCACGGTTTTATCCCGGGCCCATTTAAAACATTCCTCGACATTCGTTTTGGTCAGAGCCAGATACTCCCAGGCGTGCCTGAGGAGCTTCCTGGTTTCCTCAGGACCCACTGTTTCCAGGCCATGAACGGTCAGCAGCGCATTGATCGAGCCGGCGCTGGCGCCGCTGACGCTGGTGATTTTAAAGCCTCCATGCTTGAGAAGGCCGGAAATAATGCCCGCCTGATAAGCGCCGTGGGCACCGCCGCCCTGAAGCGCCAAAGCTATGGGCTTTTGCACTTTGTTTTTGCTTGTAATCACGAATACTCCCTGTTTAGTTTACATATTAAAGCAAAGGTCGGGGCGCCTGTCCAGATTAAAATCTTTAAAACCTTTCTTTTCAGGCATTCCCCGTGTCCCCTGCATCGTGGTCGACACGTCGTTTATGTTGAAAATACTTGCCTCTTCGATCCCTTGTGTCCAATCCTTTATCGCTGCGCTCCCCCATAAAAGCTGCTGCGCCGCACAATCCTCTGACTGGCTTTTACTGGCTTTTACTGGCTTTTACCTGTTTTTGCCGCCTTTTGAGCGGGACCGACAGGACAACACCCGGAAAGAGCCTTCGGAGGCCTGTTTTCACAATTTTTCTTGCTTTCGCCCTGTTCGCCCTATAGACATTCTGTACTTTGCTATGCTGCCAGAGGCGGCATAAATCATGTCAGGAAGGAGTGATTGGATTTGGTTAGCGTTCACGTACGCGACAACAATGTCGACCAGGCTTTGCGGGCACTGAAAAAGAAGATGCAGCGCGAAGGCCTGTTCCGCGAGATGAAACTCCGCCGGGACTATGAGAAACCCTCAGAGAAGAAAAAGCGCGAAAAAGCCGAAGCCGTGCGCCGCTGGCGCAAGCTCGAGCGCAAGCGCAAGGATCGCGACGGTTTCTAGAACCTACGGGATTCATTAACAAAAACAAAGTCGCCAGCCGAAAACTGGCGATTTTTTTACTTTTTGCGCCTATAATTGCGCTAGTGACAGTAAATTAAGAAAAAATCGAGGAACGGGACCTTCACATGCGCTTACGCCTTACAGCCAGATCCTGCATCGCCGCCCTGCTCATCGCTTTTATATTCTTTTCACTGTCCGCCCAGGCAAACAACAAACCCGCTAAACCTGAAACGTATCGCTTCATATCAAAAACAGGAAAATATGCGGTTACCTTCCCTGTCCCCCCGGGCGAGGAAGTTTTCCAGGCGACCCGCGCAACGGGCAGCAAAACATTCGGCTACTCCAAGGTCAGAACCCAGATTAAAAAAGGCAATATCGGCAAGATGGTGCAGCTGAACATCACGATGGAGCCTCTACCCCAATACGGCAACTATGAAAAAATCGTCGTCGATAAAGCCAATTTCCTGGCCGAGTACTATCAGAAAAATTTTGACGGCATTATAAAAAACTCTTTCGACTACACACCCGCCGGCCGTTGGGGCAAGGAACTTGAAATTAATTTTTATACAAAAGATGAAAAAACCAAGACACGAAAGGCATGGGCGATGCGCAGCATGCTTTTCTATTCCTTCGATCACATCTTTCAGATAGACGCGATCGGCTCCGAAGCCCTGGTTTATTCGGATGAAGTGGACGATTTTTTTAATTCTTTTGTCATCAAGCAATAACAGGCGCCGGTGAGATTACGGGCAAAGCCCCGGGATTCAGTCCCTGATTTTTTTTTAGAGGCGCCGTCGCCTGAAGGAGCCACTGGTTTTCGGCAGCGCTCAGATGCGGGCTAAGGGTCTGATAGACTTTTTCGTGATAAGCATTCAGCCACTCGATATCCGCTATATCCAGAAGATCGGGCTCGATCAGACGCTGGTCGATCGGGCACATTGTGATCGTATCGAACGCCAACATCTTTTTGCTTGAGCCTTCGCGGACGCCGTCTTCCTTCACCAGAACAAGGCTTTCAATGCGGATTCCATAGGCGTCCTTTTTATAAAAGCCGGGCTCATTGGAGATGACCATTCCCGCTTTGAAGGAACGTGCACCCCTGGGCGTGATGGTCGCAGCTTCCTCATGAACGCCCAGATAACAACCTACGCCATGACCTGTACCATGATCATAATCCTTATTCATGCCCCACAACGCTGCGCGCGCCATGCCGTCGATCTGTCCGCCTGTAGCCCCTTCGGGAAAACGGGCCTTCGCCACACCGATATGCCCTTTGAGAACAAGCGTGAAATCACGCTTCATATTCACGGCCTGCGGCCCCTTAAGCTCGCCCACAGCCAGCGTTCTCGTGATATCCGTCGTACCCTCCAGATACTGCGCGCCGCTGTCCAGAAGCAACATGCCCGGCGGCGTAATAGTTTTGTTCGTGTCCGCACTGGCCTTGTAATGAATAACAGCGCCGTTTTCAGCCCATCCCGCGATCGTATCGAAGCTCAGATCCAGGCAAGCGGGATCCATGCGCCGAAAGCTCTCAAGCCTGTCCGCCACATCCATTTCGGTAAGACCGCCTTTAGGCGCTTCCTCATCCAGCCATTTCAGAAACCGCACCATCGCCACACCGTCGCGCACATGCGCGTTGATCATCGCCTGCTGCTCCTGCGCGGTCTTGCATGCCCGCGGTATCAGGCAGGGGTCTTCGGCATGAAGGACTTCCGCGCCCTGCTTCTTCAGGATATTGCTGAACCAGACAGGTGCGCGGCCTGAATCAATCATGACCGGCTTGTCATCTGTCTTTGCGCGGGCCGCCAGCGCGCCCAGAACTTTTTCAAGATCGGCGGGAGCGCGCACGACGACCTGATTGCCCAGCGCCTGCCGGACATCCGCCGGTACGCGGGCACCGTCAATGAACCAGTCAACCTCGCCATTGTCATGGACGATGGCATATGAAAGGGCCAGAGGATTGAAATCGATATCCTTGCCGCGAATATTGAGCAGCCAGGCCACGGACACCGCCTCCGCCAGAACAACAGCCGCCGCGCCGTTATCGTTTACCCCCTTGGCCACGATCCCGCGCTTGTCTGCGGCACTGCGTCCCGCAATGCTCTCAGGAAAAAGCGTGACCGTAGTGGCTGGCGGCGCAGGGCGCGCTGCCCACACGGCATCGACAGGATTTGAATCAACGGGCACCAGCTCGATCTTTTTGGCTTTGAGCACTCTTTGCATCTGTTTGAAATCAGATTCAGTATGAAGCCTGGGGTCGTAGCCGATCTTCGCCCCTGCAACCGCGTTTGATGCTATCCATTCCCCGGCGCTCGTTTCCATCATATTCGCCGTCGCGAACAGCGAGGACTCCACCTCGCGGGCGATCTGCAGCGTGTAACGACCGTCGGTCATGGCTACCGCCTTGTCTTTCAGAACGGCGGCAATGCCCGCCGACCCGGTAAAGCCCGTTACCCACGCCAGGCGCTCCGCGCTGGGCGGCAGATATTCGCTTTGAAATTCATCGTCATGAGGAATGATAAAGCCATCCAGGCCTCGGGCCTGAAGCTCGCCCCTGAGGGCCGCCAGACGATCTCCCGTATTCTGTTTTTGCTGTGATGTCATAAACTTAAAATAGAGAGGTTTGCCGCCTTTTGCACCTCCTTTTTTCAATATCCGCCGCTGAATATCGCTCCCGCCGCCCTTGCATTAAAACGCCGGCTATGCAATCGTTTAGCCCTGAAAATAACGAACAAACAAGACAAATTCAAAGACCGGATGACCAGCTCTTTCAAGCCTGTCCGCAAAGCCGTTTTTCCCGTTGCCGGGCTGGGAACGCGCTTTTTGCCCGCGACCAAGGTCCTGCCCAAGGAAATGCTCCCCATCGGCGACCGGCCGCTGATCCAGCACGCCTGGGAAGAAGCGCGTGACGCGGGTATCGAGGAATTCCTGTTCGTCACCGGACGCCACAAGAATATGCTCGAGGAGCATTTCGATTATCAGCCGGAGCTGATGGACACGCTGGAGGCCCGGGGCAAAAAGGATCTTCTTGAAAAAGTACGCGGCAGCGAGATGCCGGCAGGCAAACTGTTCCTCACGCGCCAGCCCCGCCCACTGGGTCTGGGTCATGCCGTCTGGTGCGCGCGCGAGCTGGTAGGCAACGACCCCTTCGCTGTCATTCTGCCCGATGACGTTATAATGGCGCCCAAAGGCTGTTTGAAGCAGATGGTCGAGGCGTATAATGATCTTGGTGGAAACATGGTTGCCGTCATGGATGTTCCGCGTCAGGATGTCGCCAAGTATGGCGTCCTTGATATCGGGGCCGACAACGGAAAAACCGTGAGCGTAAAAGGACTGGTCGAAAAACCGGAGCCCGCCAAAGCGCCCTCAACTCTCTCGATTATCGGTCGCTATATCCTGCAGCCTGAAATTTTTGGCCATCTGGCGGCTTTCGAGAAGGGTGCCGGCGGCGAAATCCAGATTACCGATGCCATGAGCAAGCTTATTGGCAAACAACCTTTTCACGGTCTGCGCTTTGAAGGCACGCGCTATGACTGCGGTAGCCGTCTTGGTTTCCTGGAGGCCAACATCGCCTTCGGGCTTATTGATTCTGAACTGGGCGGCGACGTTCGCCATATGATTGACCGCCTGAGCGGCAGCGCGGCCCCTCTCAAAAGGTCAGCCAAGGGCAGCACATGAAAAACACGACCAGGAAGCAAGATATGACACCGGCACCTTACGCCTTTGATCCCGAGATACTGCGCGAATACGATATACGTGGCCAGATTGAAAAAAACCTGTCTGTTGCCGATGCCTATGCCGTCGGCCTGTCCTTCGGCACATTCGTCCGCCGCAAAAAAGGCAAAAGTGCCTGCGTTGCCTTTGATGGACGCGAAAGCTCTCCCGGCTTTGCCGATGCTGTAACAGAAGGGTTGCGGGCAACAGGCCTCGACGTTGTCAATGTCGGCCTCGGCCCCACGCCCATGCTCTATTACGCCGTGAAAGACATGAAAACTGACGCCGGGGTCATGATCACCGGATCGCACAACCCGTCCGACTACAATGGATTCAAGATGGTCCTGCAGACCGGGCCCGTATACGGCACCATGATTCAGGAGCTGGGGCGCATCGCCGGTGCTGGCGACTATGAAACCGGCAAAGGCGGTTTGACGCACCTCGACATACAGGATTCATATGTTGAGCGCCTGCTGCGCGACTATGACGGGCCCCGCCCGCTTAAGGTCGTTTGGGACTGTGGCAACGGTGCGGCCGGGGAAATCGTCCGGCGCCTGACGAAAAAACTTCCGGGCGAGCATGTCCTCCTGTTCGATGAGATCGACGGCACATTTCCGAACCATCATCCCGACCCGACTGTCGATAAAAACCTGGCCGATCTAATCCGCGTGGTCAAAGAAAAGAAATTTGACCTCGGCGTTGCATTCGATGGCGACGCTGACCGTATCGGGGCTGTCGATGAAAAAGGCGGGATCCTTCGTTGCGACACGATGATTGCGCTTTATGCGCGTGAAGTCCTCAAAGAGCATCCGGGCGCCACGATCGTCGGCGATGTCAAATGCAGCCAGGTTATGTATGACGAGATCGCCCGCCTCGGCGGCAAGCCTGTCATGTGGAAAACCGGGCATTCTTTGATCAAGGCCCGCATGGCCGAACTTTCTGCGCCGCTGGCCGGCGAGCTGAGCGGACATATTTTCTTCGGTCACAAATTTTACGGCCACGATGATGGCATATATTGT
>JANWLB010000011.1 GCA_025451095.1 Alphaproteobacteria bacterium | reverse complement strand
CCGCGTTCTTCTGCCCCCCGCGGCGGCGGCCGCGGCCGCCCCGGCCGCCACAAAACCCGGAAAACCGGGGCCGGCACAACAGATAGGATAAAATGCCATTGAGGCGTTGCATGCCCGCGCGTGTCGGCCGCAGCGTCTCGCCCTCGTGAACCACAAGGCCTTCCGCTGCCAGCGCCGCGATCTTCTTTTCGTCGATATGGCCCTGCCACGGCGCCCCCGCTTCCGCCGCAAGACGTGCCAGGGAAACACCCTCATCCAGACGCAGGCCCATCATCAGGGCTTCGGAAAAACGCTGCGCGGGGGCAACGGTCTCGAACGGGTGGGCGCCATTCCCGGCTTCGCCCTGCACACGCTCCATCCAGATTTCCGGCGCCCGGTGACCGCGCGTCGCCAGCTTTACCCCGTCCAGCGTCAGGCGACCGTGCGCGCCGGGCCCAATGCCCGCATAATCGCCATAACGCCAATAGGTCATGTTGTGCAGCGATTCCTGTCCCCGCCGCGCATGGTTCGATATTTCGTAGGCCGGAAGGCCGGCATCCCCCATGATCTCCTGCGTTTCCTCGTAAAAGGCGCCGGATTTATCCTCGCCCGGAACGGCAAAGTCGCCGCGGGCATGCTGTGTATGGAAGGGCGTGCCCTCCTCGATCGTCAACTGATAGAGAGACATGTGGCCATCAGCCAGAGCCAGCGCGTCCCGCAGCTCCTGCCGCCAGGAATCGAGGCTTTGCTCCGGCCGCGCATAAATCAGATCAAAGGTGAACCGGCTAAAGGTGGCGGCCGCAGTTTCGATGGCGGCGCGGGCCTCCTGTGCGCTGTGCTGACGGCCCAGAAAACTCAGGTCGCGATCGTTGAGAGCCTGGACGCCGACAGAGACACGGTTGATCCCGGCCGCACGAAAATCCCTGAATTTTGAGGATTCGACAGATGTTGGATTGGCTTCGAGCGTGATTTCCGCATCCGGCGCTACATTCCAGTTCGCGGCCACCGCGTCAATGACCGCCTGCGCCGTCTGCGGGCTCATGAGCGAAGGCGTGCCGCCACCGAAGAAAACCGATGTGACCGTCCGCCCGCGCGTCAGGGCGGCGTAATGCGCAATTTCACGCCTGTAAGAATGACGCCAGGCCTCCTCATCGATGGCCTGGCGCACATGGGAATTAAAATCGCAGTAAGGACACTTGGAAGCGCAGAAAGGCCAGTGGACGTAAACCCCGAACAGCGGGGTTACGTCCTCCGCCTTTTTATTGGACATTAAAGTCCACGCCGTTGAGAACGGCCGCGCCAACGCTATTGCTGGTAATGCCAATGGTGTTTCTCATCGCTTCGTAAACGATGGGAAGGCCGAACAAAGCACCGCCGGCGGCCATACGGATGGCGCCGTCCTTGAGGGGCGTCTGGCCCGGATTTTCAACATGGTCCTTGACCTTCAGGATGCCCAGAACGCCGAGCAGGAGGCCGAACATGTAGGCGACGCCGCTCACCAGGCCCGGAAGGGCTTCGATCGAGTTGGTGATGTTCTCGGCGATGTTGCCGAAAGTATTGCCGCCGGCCAGAGCCACACGGGGGGCGGTCATGGCACCAGCAAACACGGCAGCCTGAACCAGCAAAATTTTCTTCTGAATGAAACGCATGGGATAATCTCCTTTTTCAAATACCAGGACTTAAGTTTTAAACCGCCTGTACGGTCACGGCAAACAAATGTGCCCATAAACCGTTCCAGCCTGTTGGTAACCGGGAGACAATACATAATACATCTGTATTTGTCAAAGAGCGGCGGCGGGCACAAAGCCTTTTACGCCGCGTCCGTCAACGCCGTCACGAACTTACGAAAAGCCCGCGCCCGGTGGCTGATGGCCTGTTTTTCCGCCGGTGCAATCTCGGCGAAGGTCAGGCGGCCGCCTTCGGGAATAAAAACAGGATCATAACCGAATCCCTTATCCCCGCGCGGCGGCCAGACAATGGTCCCGTCCAGACGTCCCTCGAACGTCTGCGTCCGCGCGCCGTCAGGCCTGGCCAGAGCCAGGACACAGATGAAGGAAGCGCTTTTATCCGCCTGCCCGTTCAGCTCCCGCCAGACCCGCTCCATCGCCACGGCGAAGTCTTTCTGCGGCCCGGCCCAGCGTGCGGAATATATGCCGGGCTGCCCCTGCAGGGCGTTGACGGCCAGACCGCTGTCATCGGCCAGCGCAGGCAGGCCGGTGGCCTGCGCTGCCGCTTCCGCCTTAAGGATCGCGTTTTCGGCAAAAGTCGCGCCGGTCTCCTCCGGCTCGGGCAAATTCAGATCGGCGGCAGAAACAATATCGATGCCAAGCGGCGCCAGCAGTTCGCGGATTTCGCGCGCCTTGCCCTGATTATGGGTGGCCAGAACCAGTCTTTGACCTTTGAGGCTCTGCACGGCCTAGATCCCCAGAGTTTCCTTCTGCAGACGGTTAAGCTCTTCGCAGCCCGCGCGGGCCAGCGCCATCAGGGACTGGAACTCGTCTTCAGTGAAAGGGGTCTTTTCCGCTGTCGCCTGGATTTCGACCAGGCCGCCCTTGCCGGTAATCACGAAATTGGCGTCCGTCTCGGCTTCGGAATCTTCGGCGTAATCAAGATCAATGACGGGCGCGCCCTGATAAATGCCGCAGGAAATGGCCGCCACGCTGTCGGTCAGCGGCATCTTCGCGCAGGCCCTGATTTTTACCAGATGCCGCAAGGCATCATACAGGGCGACATAGCCGCCGGTGATCGCCGCCGTGCGCGTACCGCCATCGGCCTGAATTACGTCGCAGTCAACGCGCACCTGCCGTTCGCCCAGCGCCTCAAGATCAACGACAGAGCGCAAAGCCCGCCCGATCAGGCGCTGGATCTCCTGCGTGCGGCCGGACTGGCGGCCCTTCGCCGCCTCGCGGTCAATGCGCTGCGCGGTGGAGCGCGGCAGCATGCCGTACTCGGCCGTCACCCAGCCGCGGCCCAGCCCCTTCATCCAGCCCGGGACCTTTTCCTCGACCGTGGCCGTGCACAGGACATGCGTATCGCCGAATTTTACGAGACACGAACCTTCAGCGTATTTCGAGACGCTTAAATTCAGCTCAATCTGGCGCAAAGAGCCGGGAGCCCGGCCGGAAGGTCTGGTCATAAGGGTTTTCCTTTATAAAAAGCTGTTTTCCGCAGGCAGAGTTAAAGGCCGAACCGCAAATTGTCAAACTGAAAGAGAAGAATTATATATATGTAATGATTACGGAGCTGAACCAGCGCGCGCAGACCGTCCTGCGCCATATCATTGATTCCTATATGCAGGCGGGCCAGCCCGTGGGCTCGCGCCGGATCGCGGAAATGCTGGGCCAGGACCTGTCCCCCGCCACCATACGCAGCGTCATGGCCGAGCTGGAAGGCGCCGGACTTTTGTACGCGCCGCATACATCCGCCGGACGCCTGCCGACCCAGCGCGGTCTGCGCCTTTATGTGGACGGACTGATGGAAATCGGCGACCTGCCCGAGCACGACCGGCGGCAGATTGAAAACCAGTGTCAGGCCGCCGGCCAGCCGATCGGCCAGATGCTGGAGCGCGCGACATCGCTTCTCTCCGGCCTGTCGGCGGCGGCGGGGCTGGTCGTCGCGCCCAAGACCGACAAACCGGTGCGCCAGATTCAATTCGTCCAGCTTGACCAGACGCGCATTCTTCTCGTCCTCGTCATGCAGGACAACATGCTTGAGAACCGGATCATGGAGATCACGGAACCTGTGCCTCCCGGGGCGCTGACCATCGCCGCCAATTACCTCAACGACCGGCTGGCAGGAAAAACGCTGCTCGACGCCCAGAGCAACATACTGCGCGAGATGGAGGAAAATCGCTCCCAGCTTGACCGCATCACGGCCGATCTTGTCCGCCGCGGCCTGGCACTGGCGCCCCAGGCCGGACAGGATGGCCACATCATCGTCCGCGGGCAGTCGAAATTGCTTCAGGACGTGCGCGCGGTGGAGGATCTTGAAAAAGCCCGCCAGCTTCTGGCGGCGCTGGAGGAGCAGGAAACCGCCGCCCGGCTTCTGAACGCTGCACAGGGCGCCGACGGAATTCAGATATTCATCGGCACTGAAAATCGCATGTTCGAGCATGCGGGCTGGTCGATGATCATCTCGCCCTACAAGACGGCGGAAAACAAAATCATTGGAGCGATCGGCGTGATCGGCCCGGTACGCCTGAATTACGGCCGCATCATCCCGGTCGTCGACTACACGGCCCAGGTCATGGGCCGTCTTCTGGGCACATAAGCCTTTATCTTAATTGCACAAGTAGGGGATTTACGGGCCCTGCCTTTTGCCGCTAAACTATAGGGCGCTTGAATCCTGGAAAGGTGGGGACACAATGGCACTGCACATGAGAAAACTTCTGGCCTGCGCCATACTGGCAGCGGCTTTTCTGAATACCGCCCCGCTCCGGGCCCAGATGCCGGAGATGAACAACGGCTTTTATGACGAAAAAGGTGAGCCCTACAGCTCCCAGTATTTCAGAAAAACGCCCAATCGTGTTTCCCTTTCCCTGCAACGCTGGCCCGGCCTGCAGCCGGGGAAATTCATTCTGCATCTGTCGACCGAAAACACCGTCAGTGGCTGCCCGAAATTAAGCGATCTGGCCTATGAAACCGGTTTCCGCGCCCCTTATCTGGATATCACCATCTATGATTACGTTGTCGATATGCGGGATCATCCCGGCACCAAGGGCAGCAGCTGCGCCTCCGGCCCGCGCAATCCCACAGCCGACATCGTCCTTGACCGTGATGAAATGATCGCCCAGGGCATCAAGCGCGTACGCTTCAAGCTCAACGACATGGCCGATTACTACGACGTCATGATCGACAGGCAGCATGTATGGCTGAAACCCGGGCAGAGCGAGATACCCGTAGTCCAGCGTTTCCGCCCGCAAAAAATCAGCATGATCGGGAACCCCCTGGTTCACTGGTTCTATCCTGACAAAACGGTCATTCTTTACGTGCCCGGCGCAACCGGCGACATGGACGTGCGGGACGCCGTCATGACTCTGGCAAAGAGCAACGATCTTGAGCCTCTGGAAAATGTCATGCCTGACTTCTCTTCCCCTGTGAAAAGACCGAACTATTACTATTTTATTGAGAAGAAGGCCCACCTCACCAAGAACGTGGATATCGGGAGCGGTCTGTCGGTTGGCACTGTGCCCGTTGAAAAAACAATATACGGCCTGAATGGCGATGAAATGGCCGAGGGCAGCGTTGAAGTCTTTGCAAACTCCCCGGGATTGTATGAATAGAAAAAAGCGTATCTGAACATGAACCAGACCGAACCAACAAACGACGACAGCACAGACGATCCCCGGGCGGAACAAACCGCAGCGGCACCCGGCGCCCCGGATGACGACAGGCTGCGCCTTTCCGCGCTGGAAGCGGAACTCGGCAAGGTGCGGGACCAGCTTCTGCGCGCTCTGGCCGATTCTGAGAATACGCGCAAGCGCGCCTTGCGTGAGCGCGAAGATGCCGGAAAATACGCCGTCTCGGCCTTCGCCCGCGATCTTCTGGACTTTTCCGACAATTTCCGCCGCGCGCTGGATGCCATTCCGCCGGAACTCCGGGACGCGGACGACCGCATCGCCAGCCTGATTACCGGCATCGAATCCATGCGGCAGGAATTGGGAAATGTTTTTGAAAAACACGGCATCAAAAAGATTGAACCGCTGCATGAGCCTTTCAACCCGAATTTCCACGAAGTCATATTTGAGGCGCCGGGAACCGGCAAGCCTCCCGGAACGATCATACAGCTGATCGAGCCCGGCTACGTAATCAGGGATCGTCTTCTGCGCCCCGCCCGTGTCGGCGTGGCCAAAGACGACGGCCATAAGGGAGAAGGCCATAAAATAGACACCCAGGCCTGACCTGAAAGACTGGGAAAGCCGGGAGGACCGGTAAATGATAAAAGACCTATTTGGCTCGGTTGCAGCCATACCTGGGAGCGATTCCGCCGACCGTCTCATGCACGTCGATTTGCGGCTGCGGGCGTTTTTACGCTGCGCGCTTGCGACCACGCTTCAGTTCAACGCCCTCGACCGCATGACGGCCGCAGCCAACGACAATGGCGGCGCGGTCCGAACAGCCGCCGCCGAGATCGACAACATAAAAATTCTTGAGCTGCTGCACGAGGCGCTCTCAAACAGCAGAGGCGCCGCCCTTTTATACGAATACGAATCCGTCCTGCCGCTCGCCGATATATATCAGTATGAAATGTTCCATGAAGGCCTGGTCAGGCTGCATGATTATTCGACAGGACGGATATACACGCCACCCGAGATCTTTCGCGCCCTCTATGATGAATCCTCCGGCGTGCTCAACAATAAACTTCCAAACGCTCCGCCTTCCACCGGAATTGACTGTACGCTCGACGTCATGTTCCGCGCCTGGCTGATTGCCGGCATGATCCGTGACTTTTACAGGCTCAGGCCTGCAACCAAAAAACTGTCACTCAACATGAGTCCTGCCGACACCGACCTGAAGGAATACCAGGAAACCGCGCGTTGCATCCTGAGCCTGGCCGCCGAAAGCGGCTTCAAGAACATTATCATCGAAGCACTGGAGCACCAGCCCTGGCTTGAACATCGCCGCACCTTTCTTCAAAGCCTGCAGATCTTCGGGATCAATATCGCCCTTGACGATTACGGCGCTGAGAAAGGATATAATTACAAACACACAATCGATGATTTTTCCGAGAACAGCGGCCTGAATCATCCCCTGATTATCAAGCTCGACGGTCAGGTGGTGCGCAACTTCCTCGAAAAGGACGACGAGGCGCTGGTCCGTCGCCTCCGGGAAATCAAGGCGCACAGCCCCGGCTCTCTCATCGTGGCTGAATGGCTCAACAGCGTGGAGGAAGTGCTCGAACTCAACCGTAAACTGATCTATTACGGCCTGAATGGCTCTATCCACATGATTCAGGGCGCGTATATCAAGGACACGCCCCTTGAGTTTCTGACCAAGCTCGGCAAAACCGCCTTCCGCGGCGGGACCCCGTCTATCTCCTGATCCGCCGCCGCCGGAAGGTTCGCCGGAAAAGGTGAACCGATAGCACTTTGCCCTCGTATAAGAGGCATGTGGAACGCGCATATTTTTGAATGTTTTATGTATCCTGCCTCTGGCCTTTACGCTCTGGTGTTGCTATACCTTAGACCCGTAAAAGTTCGGAAAAGCCGGATATAGGCTGCATAAAGGCGCCTCACCGCATATTCCGTAAAATAACCAATCGAGGTAAAGAGGAAAGAATGAGCAAAGTCATTGGTATTGACCTGGGTACGACCAACTCCTGCGTGGCCGTCATGGACGGCAAGGAGCCGCGCGTTATCGAAAACTCGGAAGGCGCACGGACGACCCCTTCCATGGTTGCCTTCAGCAAGGATGACGAGCGCCTGGTCGGCCAGCCCGCCAAACGCCAGGCCGTAACCAACCCGGATAACACCCTGTTTGCCGTCAAGCGCCTGATCGGCCGCCGCTTCGACGACGCCGACGTTCAGAAGATGCTGAAAACCTCGCCTTTCAAAATCGTGAAGGGCGACAATGGCGATGCCTGGGTCGAGGTCAACGGCGTGAAGCAGGCGCCCTCGCAGATATCCGCCATGGTGCTTCAGAAGATGAAGGAAACGGCCGAAGCCTTTTTGGGCGAAACCGTCACGCAGGCTGTCATCACGGTTCCCGCGTATTTCAACGACTCCCAGCGCCAGGCGACCAAGGACGCCGGCAAGATCGCCGGCCTTGACGTGCTGCGCATAATCAACGAGCCGACGGCCGCCGCACTGGCCTACGGTCTCGACAAACAGAACACGGGAATCATCGCCGTCTATGACTTGGGCGGCGGGACGTTTGACATCTCGATCCTTGAGATCGGGGATGGCGTATTCGAAGTCAAATCGACCAACGGCGACACCTTCCTGGGCGGTGAGGATTTCGACGCCCGGATTATCGACTATCTGGCCGATGAGTTTAAAAAGGAGCAGGGAATCGACCTGCGCAAGGACAAGCTGGCACTGCAGCGTCTGAAAGAAGCGGCCGAGAAAGCCAAGATCGAGCTGTCCAGCACGACTCAGACCGAGGTCAACCTGCCCTTCATCACGGCAGACGCTTCAGGCCCCAAGCACCTGAACATCAAACTCTCCCGCGCCAAGCTGGAAAGCCTTGTCGACGATTTGATCAAGAAAACAACCGGGCCGCTG
>JANWLB010000010.1 GCA_025451095.1 Alphaproteobacteria bacterium | reverse complement strand
GACGACGAGGGCCAGCAGCCCGAGCGCGAAGAGCTGGTTGGAGCCCTCGTTGGTATACGCGCCGGCCACCGAGGTCACGACGCCGAGGATGAGCCCGGCCAGCGCCGCGCCGTACAGCGCCGCCAGCTCCCGCCGCCGCGCGATGAAACGGTCCAGTTTCTTAAGCTGCGAGAGGCCCAGCGCGCACTGGATATCGGTCAGGCGGTAGTTATAGCCGGGCTCCGTCATGTCATAGGCCCACGGGCCCACGTCCGGCGCGGGCTTCATGCCGTGGCTGCGCATGACCCGCATACGCTCCGCATATTCCGCGTTGTTCGTTGTGATCGCGCCGCCCTCGCCGCACGCAATGGCCTTGACGGGATGGAAGGAAAACACAGCCAGATCGGCATAGGCGCAATCGCCGCTGCGCTGGCCGTATGCCTGCGCGCCCAGCGAATGGCAGGCATCGACGATGACTTTCATATCATGCCGGTCGGCCAGTTTTTTAAGCGCCGGAAGATCTGCGCTCTGCCCCGCCAGATCAACAGGAAAAATAGCTTTGGGCCGCACCGTCGCACGCGCCAGCGCCGCCTCAGCCTGCGCCACCTCCATCAAACCGGTTTGCGGATCAACGTCGGCGAAGATGACTTCGGCGCCTGTATACCGCACAGCGTTGGCCGTCGCCAGAAATGTGATGGATGGTACAATGGCCGTGTCGCCCGGGCCCAGCCCAGCCGCCAGAGCGGCCAGATGCAGGGCTGTCGTGCCATTGGAGCAGACAACCGTATGGGCCGCGCCCGTCGCTTCGCACAGGTCTTTTTCAAAAGCGGCAACCCGCGGGCCGGTCGTCAGGTAATCGCTGCGCAGCGCTTCAGTGACGGCCGCGATATCGTCTTCCTCGATGCACTGGCGTCCATAGGGCAGCATTTTCGCTTTTCCTGAAGCTTTCTAGGCGGCCTGTTCCACTGGCGGGGACTGGGAAAGAAGCTTTCTTAAGCCCTCTTTATCCAGCCACTCGTCATTCGAGTTGCTGGCATAGATGAAGCCCTCGGCCACCGGTTTCGCGCCGCCGTTTTTGTAAGGCTCGCGGTTCCAGAACGCAAAATCCGGCTCGATGATATAACGGTCCTCGAGTTTCAGCGTATGACGGCCTGAATCCTCCGGCACCATGACTTCGTGCAGCTTCTCGCCCGGGCGAATCCCCACGATCTCATGTTTCATGCCCGGCGCCATGGCTTCGGCCAGATCGGTGATCTTCATCGAAGGAATACGGGGGACAAAAATCTCGCCGCCATGCATGGTTTCCAGACAGGACAGGACGAAATTGACGCCCTGCTGCAATGTAATCCAGAAGCGCGTCATACGCGGGTCAGTGATAGGCAGGCTGCGCGCACCCTCGTTGATCTTCTTCTGGAAGAAAGGAATGACGGAGCCGCGCGAACCAAAAACATTGCCATAGCGCACAACGGAAAAACGCGTGCCGATGGAGCCGCTCAAGTTATTGGCCGCGACAAAAATCTTGTCAGAAGCCAGCTTGCTGGCGCCGTAGAGATTAACCGGGTTGGCCGCCTTGTCGGTCGAAAGCGCGATCACTTTTTTCACGCCGCAATCCAGGGCGGCGCGCACAACATTCTCCGCGCCGAAGACGTTCGTGCGCAGGCATTCCATGGGGTTGTATTCCGCTGCCGGAACTTGTTTGAGCGCAGCGGAATGGACGACAATGTCAACTTCGCGCATTGCCAGTGTAAGGCGGTCGCGGTCGCGCACATCACCGATCAGATAGCGCACGGGTGACGATTTGTCCGCCGCGAACTGCTGGGCCATTTCATACTGCTTGAGCTCATCACGGGAATAGATGATCAGCTTGCGCGGCTTGTAGCGCGCCAGCACCGTTGCCACAAATTGCTTGCCGAAGGAACCTGTCCCCCCCGTCACGAGGATCGACTGGTCGTTCAGGTCGAGGGATTTGGGCAGAAAATCACGCACGTTTTCAAATCCTTGTCTTGGCCAAGCCGGGCATCCGGCTGCTTCCCTGTTCCGATAGCGCATCCCGCCCTGCCATACAAGGCCGGAAGGTCTTTGTTATATTATGGATAAGGCTGGAAAAGCAAGAGATTTAAGGCTTTTCAGCCGATATTGCCGTGATAGTCCCGGTACCACCTGACAAAGCGCTGGATGCCCTCACGTATGGGGGTGCCGGGGTGGAAGCCTGTATCCGCCGCCAGATCCGCCACGTCCGCATAGGTGGCGGGGACGTCGCCCGGCTGCAAAGGCAGGAAGTTTTTCTCTGCTTTCATGCCGATCTCCTCCTCCAGCGTCGTGATCATCTCCATCAGCGGCACGGGACTGTTGTTGCCGATATTGTAAAGGCGGTAAGGCGCGTTGCTGGTGCCGGGGTCCGGCGCCCGGCCCGACCATTCCGGATTGGGCGACGCCACTTTGTCAGTCACGCGGATAACGCCCTCGATGATGTCGTCGATATACGTGAAGTCGCGCTTCATCTGGCCGTTGTTGAAGACGTCAATCGGCTTCTTCTCAAAAATGGCCTTGGTGAAGATGTACATCGCCATATCCGGCCGGCCCCACGGTCCGTATACCGTGAAGAAGCGCAGCCCCGTGCAGGGCAGACGGTACAGGTGCGCATAGGTATGCGCCATCAGCTCGTTCGCCTTTTTCGTGGCGGCATAGAGACTGACCGGATGATCGACATTGTCATGAACGGAAAAAGGCAGCGTCTCATTCGCGCCATAGACGGAACTGGATGACGCATAGGCCAGATGTTCGACGCCATTATGGCGGCAGCCTTCAAGGATATTCATGAATCCCGTGATATTGCTGTCCGTATAGGCATGAGGATTTTTCAGGCTGTACCGCACGCCCGCCTGCGCCGCCAGATGAACCACGCGCTGCGGCCTTTCCTTGCGGAACAGCGCCTCCATCCCGGCGCGATCAGCCAGATCCAGCTTCGTGAAGGAAAAATTTTTGTTCTTCTGCAGCAGGGCCAGCCGGTCCTGCTTGAGCTTTACGTCATAATAGTCGTTAAGGTTATCAAGGCCGATGACTTCGTCGCCGCGTGCGCACAGACGCCCGGCCAGATGAAAACCGATAAAACCCGCTGTGCCTGTGACAAGAATGCGCGCCATGATTTATCTTTATACCCCTTTTACAGGCTCCAGTGAACCCGGCCTGCGGCATCGGCCGAAGACAGGGCTGACTTGATATCAACAACCACGCCGCCGGGCACGGTCATCGCCGCCAGCGCAGCCCCGCCGCCTGCCGCCATGATGCTTTTGTGCGGAACTGCAAGAATCAGCGCGTCGAGCCCTTTAAACTCTGCCAGCGGCGAAAGCGCCAGATCATATTCATGCCGCGCCTCCTCCGCATCGGCCAGCGGGTCGTGAATGAGGGGGTTAATGCCGGATTGCTCCAGCTCCCGCACGATGTCGGGTACGCGGCTGTTGCGGATGTCGGGCACGTTTTCCTTGAAGGCCAGCCCCAGAATGCCGACACGCGCCCCGGCTACCGGCCGGCCCGCTTCGGCCAGAAGCCTGACCGTTTTCTGTGCAATGAAGGCACCCATGCCGTCATTGATGCGGCGGCCGGACAGGATCACCTGCGGATGATAGCCGGCCTGCTCTGCCCGCGCTGTCAGGTAATAGGGATCGACGCCGATACAATGCCCGCCGACCAGCCCCGGCACGAAAGGCAGGAAATTCCATTTTGTACCCGCCGCCGCCAGCACATCGGATGTGCGCAGGCCGAGACGGTCGAAAATCAGCGCCAGTTCGTTGATCAATGCAATATTGAGGTCGCGCTGCGTGTTCTCGATGACCTTGGCGGCTTCGGCCACCTTGATCGAGGGCGCCCGGTGCAGCCCCGCCTTCACGGCCGGGCCATAGAGGGCGGCCACGACCTCCAGTGCTTCGGGTGTGTCTGCCGCCACGACCTTCACCACCCGTTCGAACGTATGCTCCTTATCGCCCGGATTTATACGCTCGGGCGAATAGCCGAGATTGAAATCCACGCCCTGTTTCAGGCCGGACGCGCGCGCCAGAAGGGGGCCGCATATCTCCTCGGTCACGCCGGGATAAACGGTCGATTCAAAAATTACCACCGCGCCCTTTTCAAGAACGGAGCCGACAATCTCCGACGCGCTGATCAGGCAGGACAGGTCCGGCTGGCGATTACCGTCGATGGGCGTGGGCACAGCCACGACAAAAACACCCGTGCCTGCAAGATCCTTTACGGATGATGTAACTCTCAGGGATGTGCTTTTCAGGACATCAGGCGCTACTTCGTTATTCTTGTCGTGGCCGGATGCCAGTGCCCGGACCCGCTGTTCATTTATGTCGAATCCCAGCACCGTGCGATGATGCGTGGCCAGCGCCAGCGCGACGGGCAATCCGACATATCCCAGGCCGAAAACGGCGATTTTGCGGTCCAGAGCCATAGAGTTCCCCTCGCGGCTTGAAGGTATAGCGCACTTTGCCGGGCAGGACAAAGCCCTTTAACGCCCTGTTCCGGGGACGTTTTTGTGCCCTTTTGGCACAAATTTTCTGGACGGATCACGCAGCAGGGGTTAGAAACGGCGACAGGCGCCCGTAGCTCAGTGGATAGAGCGCTGCCCTCCGAAGGCAGAGGCCGCAGGTTCGAATCCTGCCGGGCGCGCCAGCATTGCCTTCTTTGACAGTCCTAAAAAATTTATGCAAATGTACATTGCATGAAGACCTGTTGGGAAATTGCTGTCGAGGAAAAGCTAAGTCCAGCGCGGCGTCGGGCCTTGCTTGATATTTTGGCGGCTGACCCCCGCGTGGAAAGTGTCAGGCCGGGACTCTCGGGGGCGACGGGACACTCCGAAGCTCAAAGCCCTGATCCGATTTTTTACACTCTGATCATGAAGCCCGACGAATGGCTGCCGTTTCGGATCGCTGGCTTTCGCTCCCTTGACGGCGTACGGGCCGTTGAAACGCCGGGGGCCATGGCCGCTCGCGTCTTTCTGCAACTGAACCCATTTTAGTTCATGGGGCGGCGGAAGGGACGACAATAAGATGGTTTGCACTTTGCAACACGACAGCCCCATCTTCGCCCAGAGCTTTTTCAATTTTCGCTTTCAGTGACGGCGTATCCTCCGCCGTAACAAGCCAGTAGATGCCTCTGTCTTCAACGGCATGGTTCTGATAGCGAACGGCGGAACCGTCTATGACACGCTCGAAAAAAGTACTGGATAATGCGGCGGCGGCTTCCGCCTTTGCCGTTTTATCAAAACCCACAAACAGGTTCATGGCCAGCTCTGTCTCTTTGAAGTACATATCACAAAAAGTTTTGACATAACGTTACAGTCTGGCGGTTTTGTCAAATAAGCATAGGCAACCGCATAAGTGCCCCTAAAGGCCCCCATCATCACGCAAGAGGACATGCCCGCACCTCCTGACGTTGCTGCGCACAAACGATTCGCGTCCACAAACCGGGCCCGCTATGCTAAAAAATCCTCATTAGGAAACAGAAAACGATTTCATGACACAGGGAGACGATGCCATGTCACGGCCTGCAAAAAAAACAGATTCCGGCGCGGAGATTTTCCGCCCGTCCCCCGATATGTCCGCCCATGCCTGGATCGATGAGGCACGCTATGACGCGCTGTATAAAAAATCCATCAGCGACCCGGAAGGCTTCTGGAAGGATATGGCGACGCGCCTGACCTGGATTAAAAAGCCGACGAAGATCAAGGATGTCAGCTATGACGCGCGCGACCTGCATATCAAGTGGTATGAGGATGGCGTCCTGAATGCCTGCTACAACTGCGTTGACCGCCACCTGCCCGTCCGCGCGGAACAAACCGCCCTGATCTGGGAAGGGGATGACCCGCAGAACGATCAGCACATCACCTATGCCGAACTGAAAGGCGCGGTCTGCCGTCTTTCCAACGCGCTGAAAAACCGGGGCGTGAAGAAAGGCGATCGCGTTACGATCTATATGCCGATGGTGCCGGAAGCCGTTTATGCGATGCTCGCCTGCGCCCGCATTGGCGCCGTTCATTCCGTTGTGTTCGGCGGCTTTTCCCCGGATTCCCTGCGCGACCGGGTCCGGGACTGCGATTCAGAAATTATAATAACCGCCGACGAAGGCTTGCGCGGCGGGCGCAAAGTGCCCTTGAAGAAAAACGTCGATGAGGCGCTGAAATCCTGCCCCGGCGTCAAAACCGTTCTTGTGCTGGAGCATACCGGCGGCACCATTGACTGGGCCGAAGGGCGCGATGTCTGGTGGCATGAGCTGGTTGACGAGCAGGACGACGACTGCCCGTGCGAGCCCATGAGCGCCGAGGACCCCCTGTTCATTCTTTATACGTCGGGATCTACGGGCAAGCCCAAAGGCGTGCTGCACACCACCGGCGGCTACATGGTCTATACCGCGCTGACCCATGAATGGGTGTTCGATTACAAGGCTGGCGAGGTTTTCTGGTGCACGGCCGATGTCGGCTGGGTTACCGGCCATTCCTATATCGTCTACGGCCCTCTGGCCAACGGCGCGACGACTCTGGTGTTCGAGGGCGTGCCCAGCTATCCCGATTTTGGCCGCTTCTGGCAGGTCATCGACAAGCACAAGGTGAATATCTTTTATACGGCGCCCACCGCCATCCGCGCGCTGCTGCGCGAAGGTGATGCGCATGTCAAAAAGGCCAGCCGCAAGTCGCTGCGCATTCTGGGCAGTGTGGGCGAGCCGATCAATCACGAGGCCTGGCTGTGGTATTACAACGTCGTGGGCGAGGGGCACTGCCCCGTTGTCGACACGTGGTGGCAGACCGAAACGGGCGGCCACATGATCACGCCGCTGCCCGGCGCAATCGCCACCAAGCCGGGATCGGCGACCAAGCCGTTCTTCGGGATTCAGCCGGTCATCGTCGACAGCGCGGGCAAGGCACTGGAAGGTGCCTGCGAGGGGGCTTTGTGCATCGCCGATTCGTGGCCAGGCCAGATGCGCACGGTCTATAAGGATCACGACCGTTTCGTTCAAACCTATTTCACAACCTTCAGGGGCATGTACTTCACGGGCGACGGCTGCCGCCGGGATGAGGATGGCTATTACTGGATCACCGGACGTATCGACGACGTCATCAACGTATCGGGCCATCGTCTGGGTACCGCGGAAATCGAAAGCGCGATCAACGAGCATGACGCCGTGGCTGAATCCGCTGTTGTGGGCTTCCCGCACGATATCAAGGGCCAGGGCATTTACGCCTATGTCATCCTTAAAGACGGGCATGTGTCTGACGATGAAACCCGCAAGGGAATTATTCAGACCGTGCGCCGGATCATCGGCCCCATCGCCACGCCTGATGTCATTCAGTTCACGCCCGGCTTGCCGAAAACGCGATCAGGCAAGATCATGCGCCGTATCCTGCGCAAGATTGCGGCGAACGAGCTCGATACAATGGGGGACACTTCGACACTGGCGGACCCGGCCGTTGTCGACAGCCTGGTCAAAAACAGAAAAGCAGCGGGCTGATTACAACGGCGATTATCCGGCGGCTTCACGCAGCGGCGCGGGACGCGTCGCCTCGACAAAAATATGTGCCAGCGAAACGGCATAACGGGCGCGATGCAGCGTTGCCTGCAGCATCCACATGAGAAAGAGCATGAAAGCGGTGTCGTCTTCGTGCTTTTTCTTGACCTGGCGCAGGACCTGCTCCTGCCAGCTCTGAAACATATATTCGCGGGCGCGCTGCAGGGCGGAGGCGCGGCGCCTGTCCAGCTCACGCTCTGAATCTTCCTGCAAACGGTCGGCGATGGCGGCCAGTGTCTGGTCGGCCAGAACCTCGAGCCGCCGCGTTTCAAACGCGCTGCGCGCGCTGTCGGCAACGTCGGCGGCCACTTCCGTCATCGGGTCGGCACGCCCGTTTTTACGTATGAGTGTTTCCAGCCGGGCGCGGGAATCCTGGTACTGCTTGGCAAGGTCGGCCAGCAACGGATCGGCGGTCTGCAAGGCCTCTTCGGCAGACAGGGGTGCCAGAGGCAGAAACAGCGCACGGGCCGGCGCCTCGGCTTCCAGCCGGCGCGCGACATGATTCATAACCTCTTGCAGAGACTTGTTTTTCATACCCTCTGGCCTTGTCCTGATGGACTTTTTTTATTGTTGCCGCCATGTTACGGGAAAAAGGTAAAAGTGCCGTTAATTATGAATTATCCCTGCTCTACAAAGGGCTATGGCCAAGGCGGTTTTTTCCGCTAATTTGCTAGATATGAGAAAAAATGAGAAAATATTATTGAAAGAGGAGTTCATGGCAGAAGCCGTGCGGTCCACCATTGAGATTAAAAGAAAGCTGCTGCGGCGGGCCTGGGACGGTTTATCCAAGTATTCAGGACCAGAAATGATCGCGATGATCCTTGAGCGCCAGCGCCGGGCCCGCGAAATACCCGCCCTTCATGTCCTCGCCCTTCATCAGATTGACGACCAGGAACCGCGCAGTGTCCGTGCCCTCAATCTTCTTCACGAAGAGATAGGCAATCCCCTGCGCTATACCGGCAAGCTTCCGGTGCCCGGATCTTCATCCATTCATTAACGAAAAGCCCCCGTCCGGGGGCTTTTTTTAGGACATGCCGATCGCGGCCTTGTAGAGCTCCATCAGCTCGTCTTCCTCACGACGCTTCTCGACATCCATTTTGCGCAGCTTGATAAGGCGGCGGATAATCCGCGGCTCAAAGCCCGTGCCCTTGGCTTCGGCATAGACTTCCTTGATGTCATCCGCCAGCCCGCTCTTTTCCTCCTCCAGCCGCTCGACGCGCTCGATCAGAGATTTGAGGCGCTTGCCGGCTACACCGCCGACCTCGCGCTCCCCGCCCTCTTCCTGTCCTGAAGAAAATTTCGTCACATTGGTTTTGGCCACGGCTGGTTCCTCCTTATTTCTCAAAAAATGCGGGCGAAGCGGCCTGACGCTTCTCAACCCGAGAGCTCTTGTTGTGATAGAGGGGATTTAGCCCAAAGCCCGGGCCGATACAAGCCTTATAAAAGCCGGGAAGACGGCTTTGCCCAGATTTATTTTTTGGCTTTTTCAGGCCTTGTTTTAGAAGGCTAATTCGGCTTGGCCGGATCCTGGCGCACGGCAAAGCTTTCGATCATCAGCTCATCGACCCCCTGACCCACGGGAACGCGCATGACCTGCATGGTCACGATGACGTTCTGGTTGACGGGCTTGGTCGTCTCATAGTCGGCCTTTTCACCCTTTGGCAGGAAGGTCAGCGTAACCGGCATCTCGAACAGCCAGCGGTAACGCCCGGCAATAACCCCTTTGTTCAGGAGCAGCGGCGTCTCGCTCACGAAATTGTGAATCATGACTTCGCCGGACTGCAGCGTCTTGAGGACATTGCTGTTCTGCAGGAAGGTCTGGAAATCCAGCAGCGCCTGACGATCCATGCCCGTGGCCAGAAGTCTTAAATGCTGGTCATAGTTATTGACATCGAAGTTGAACATCTCGGAAACGGCCTTCACCAGCCATTCGCCGATCTGTTCCTGGTTCCTGTGGGGTTTTTCCAGCGTGCCGCCGGATTCGGTGCCGGTTACTTTGTCGCTCCCATAAAGACCGCCCAGTGCTTCGCCCGCGGGCGCAGTCTGCGCGCCGGGATCGGCAAAGGGCGCCTGCAGCGTGTCTTCGGGCTGAGGCCCCGTATCCTCCGCGCCGAAATACTGGGGAAACCATTTCTTGAGAAGATCAGGCAGCGCATAGGCCGGGCGGCTGGCACCGAAGGCCGCCAGCAGGATCATCGCCATCACCAAAATCCTGATTTTTTTTCTCATTAAAATCCCATTGAAAGTCTTTTGAAAAGCCCTGGCGGGCCGCCCCCTGATTGTGCCAAGAAACGCCCGCCATTGCATCCCTTTTCTGAGTGCGCCGGCATAAACAAAGCCGTTTCCAAGCCCCGGACGGTAAGGTAGAAGCAAGGCATGGCAAATGACTCGGAGAAAAAAGTCGGGGGCGCCCTCGCTCGTTACGGAAAAGTTTCCGTGGCGGCGGCCGGGCTGGCCGCCCGTCTGGCCGGCGAGCGCTACCTCGGCATCAAAATTGAACGGGAGGAGCACGCCCAGGCCTTGCTGCGCGCCCTGGGCAGCCTGAAAGGGCCCCTGATGAAAGTGGGTCAGATACTGGCCGCCATCCCGGAGGCCCTGCCTTCCGAATATGCCCGCGCCTTTCAGGAGCTGCAGGCTAACGCGCCGCCAATGGGCTGGCCCTTCGTTCGCCGGCGTATGAATGCCGAGCTGGGTCCCGGCTGGGAAAAGAAATTCAAAAGTTTCGGGCGCGACGCCGCAGCGGCAGCCAGCCTGGGCCAGGTCCACAAAGCGATTTTACCCGACGGACGGATCGTAGCCTGTAAATTGCAGTATCCGGATATGCCTTCAGTCATCCGCGCCGACCTCAACCAGCTCGGTGTCATTTTCTCGATTTACGAACGCTACGACAAGACCATAAAAACCGCTTTTATCAGGGATGAGCTGGCAGCCCGCCTTTACGAGGAGCTCGATTACATTCTGGAGGCGCGTCACTGCGCACTGTATGGCTTTATGCTCAAAAACGAAAAGAATGTCATTGTCCCGGAGATCGTTCCCGAGCTTTCGACCTCCCGGCTGCTCACCGGCACGTGGCTTGAAGGCCGTAAAATCCTGAGCTATACGGACGCGCCGGCGGAGCAGCGCAACCGCATCGCGCTCAACCTTTTCCGCGCGTGGTATGTTCCTCTCTATCATTACGGCGTCATCCATGGTGACCCGCATCCGGGCAACTACACCGTGACGCCGGAAGACCGGATCAATCTTCTTGATTTCGGCTGCATACGGACATTCCGCCCTGAGTTCATCGGCGCCGTCATCGAGCTGTACCACGCGCTGATGGAGGATGATCCGGCGCGCGCCGTCCACGCCTATGAAACATGGGGGTTCGAGAATCTGAACAAGGCGCAGATCGAAACCCTGACGGTCTGGGCGCGTTTCCTTTATGCCCCCGTCATGGACGACAAAGCGCGCACAATCGGCGAGGCCCGGGGCGGCTTTTACGGCAAGGAAACAGCGCAGACAGTTTATCGCAGGTTGCGCGAGGCCGGGAGCATAGCCGTGCCGCGCGAGTTCGTATTCATGGACCGCGCCGCATTGGGCCTGGGCTCTGTATTCATTCACCTGAAAGCCGAGATCAACTGGCACCGTCTCTTTAACGAAATGATCGGGGATTTTGATGAAAAAGCCCTGCGCCAGAGACAGGCCAAAACGCTCAAGACCTTCGACATCCCCCTTCCCGAATCCCGGAAAGCGGCGGCCTGATTTCCTGAAAAAACCGAACTTCTAGAAAAGCGTCAGGCGGATTTACGCGCCTTGCCTTTGCCGTCGCTGTCCTTCTTCACCACGACTGTCTTCTGGTTACCCAAAGGATCAACCCAGCCGACATTGCCGTCGGCGCGGCGATAGACCATGTTCAGTTCGTCATGGCTGGCATTGCGGAACATCAGCGCGTTCTGTCCGGACAGATCCATGCGCATGACCGCTTCTGAAACGCTCATGGTCTGAATGTCCGTAGCGATCTCCGCGATAATGACCGGATCATCGCCGGCCGGCACGTCTCCATCGAGCTGATCGTCCTTTTCCGGCGCGATCGTATAGTAACGGGCCTGCAGCATATCGGCTCCGCCGCGCTCCAGACGTTCGTGATGATCACGCAGGCGTCTTTTGTAGCGGCGCAGCTGCTTGGCGACTTTTTCCGACGCCGCATCGAAAGACAGATAAGGATTGGCCTCAACCGCGTCGGCAACGACCATGATGTTCTTGCCGACACTGATGGAAATATGCGCCTTGATCAGGCCATGCCCATGCCCTTCCTTGGAGAAGGTGACAGACGCGAATGTCGCGTGATTGAAATACTTCTGATTGATGTCTTCGATTTTCTCCGAAACATGTACGCGCAGTGCATCACCAAGGTCGATCTGCTTACCTTGTACGGTCAATTGCATGGTTTTTCTCTTTCATTCACTAAATATGGCTTGGAACAGGAAGGTTCTAACAACATGTGGAGGGGTTCCTCAAGGAATTCAATGGAGCTCCTCTCCTTTGAACAATCAGGATAAAGTCTTTTTGCCCCATGCATAGATTCTATCCCCGGGCTGGTTGATAAAAAATTAACGGCTTTTTCGTTTTTAATCGAAACATATAAATTCCAACATCTTACCGCATGGACAATATCATTTTGATTCAATACAATTAACCTGTATGGACCGTTCTGATATTGATACCCTTGAACATCTTGTCAGCTTTCTGAAAAAAGCCCAGCGGCAGGCGGTAACCCGTGCCGGGCTGCAAATGGTCCATTACGATATTATGGATTATCTCAGCCGGGCCAACCGCTTTTCCAATTCCGTTCTGGCCACCACCGACTTCCTCGGCCTGACCAAAGGCACCGTGTCGCAGAGTATCCATCTTCTGGAACGCCGTGGTTATATTGAGCGGCGGGCCCGCGCACGTGACAAGCGTATGCAGCATCTCTTGCTGACCGAAGCCGGGCGCGCCGCCATCAGCACAATCAACCTCGATATGCAGACACTGTTCGGCAAGGTTGAAATCAGCGGCACCTATTCCCGCATCTACAAGACCATCATCAATGATGTGCTGCGCCAGATGCAGGCCGCACGCACCGGCCAGCTTTCCTTCGGCACTTGCCGCACCTGCCGCTTCAGCAGTCGCGCGGGCGAAGGTGTTTTTGAGTGCCGCCTGAAAAAGGAAACGCTGGATGAACGCGAGACGACGCTCCTGTGCCGCGAACACGAATACGCAGACTAGGCTGTTTTTTTCAGAAAATTTTTAGGAGCTCTTCTTCTGCCGGCGCCGCTGCACAGAGGACGGGATATTCATGCCCTCGCGATATTTCGCAACCGTGCGGCGCGCGATTTCAATGCCGTCTTTTTTCAGGACATCAACGATGGCATCATCTGATAATGTTTTTTGCGGATCTTCCGCATCGATCAGGCTTTTTATGCGTGCCCGCACCGATTCGGAGGAGTGCGCGTTCTCCCCCTCGCCCAGCGCGGTTGAGAAAAAATATTTGAGCTCGAAAATACCCCGGGGCGTGCCGATATATTTATTGTTCGTGACGCGGCTGACCGTGCTTTCATGCATGTCGATCACCAGTGCTATATCCTTAAGCGTCATGGGGCGCAAAAACTCGACCCCGTACAGGAAGAAGGCATCCTGCTGCTCAATGATCTCGCCTGCCACCTTCAGGATGGTCTTGGCGCGCTGATCCATCGCCCGGACCAGCCAGTTGGCAGACTGCATCTGCTGGTTCAGATATTCCTTGTCCTTCTTGTCTTTCGTGCGGCCCGCAACTTCCGTAAAGTACTTCTGGTTGATCAGGACGCGGGGCAGCGTCTCGTTGTTCAGCTCCACCCGCCAGCCGCCACCGACATCCTTGGGCAGGCGTTTCATCAGCACATCGGGCACCACCGTCTGCACCAGCAAATGATCAAAAGCGCTGGCAGGGCGCGGATTAAGCGCGCGGATTTCCTGGATCATATCTTTAAGATAGGTCTCGTTAACCCCGCAGCGCGCCATCAACGCCGTCATGTTGTGTGCGGCAAGAAGATCGAGATGCTCGAGCAGCGCCTTCATGGGAACATCGAGCTTACCCTGGTCCTCGAGCTGCAGCTGCAGGCATTCCTTCAGATCGCGGGCGAATATGCCCGGCGGGGAAAACAGCTTCATCTCCGCGAAGAGTCGTTCCAGCCGTTCCGGCGGGCAGGCCAGCCGCTCCGTCAGATCCTGAAGGTCGTGGCGAACATAACCGGCTTCGTCCAGAAGGTCGATAATCTGAGCGCCGATGAAACGGTCGCGGCCATCCTCGAAAGCCATGTTCATCTGTTCAAGAAGGTGATCGCGCAGGGTGGTTTCGCGGGTCAGGCGGCTTTCAAAGCTGTCTTCCCGGTCGTCGAAAGACCGGCTACCGCCCGCGCCGACATTTGCCATGCTGGAGCCCGGATCAAAATCGGCGGGCGGCGTTGATTCCTGCGCGTTGCCGGTCCAGACCCGATCGAATTCTTCCTGTATGTCATCGCCGGAGTCAGCCGCCGGTGATTCAGAAACAGCATCATCCGCTGAGCCGCCCTCCTCCGTGTCCCCCTTCTCCAGAAGTGGATTCTGCGCGAGCTCGCCCTCAACAAACTCGGCCAGCTCGACGTTGTTCATCTGCAGCAGCTTGATCGCCTGCTGCAGCTGCGGCGTCATGACGAGGTTCTGTGAATGTTTGAGGTCGAGACGCTGGGATATATTGCTCATACGTTCATTTTACCAATTTTTGGCTCTGAGTTCGCGTTTTAAAATCAAACGTTGATTTTATTATAGAAAATAAATGGGGTACGGGCATGAGCTTGCCCCATGCAGAGCACCGGGACGCCCGCGCTTCTGGCACCGCTGATTAAAGGGAAAAGCCTTCGCCCAGATATACGCGGCGGACATCTTCATGCGCGACGATATCTTCCGGCGTGCCTTCATGCAGAACGCGCCCGTCATGAAGGATATAGGCGCGGTCGACAACCTCAAGCGTGTCGCGGACATTATGATCGGTGATCAGCACGCCGATGCCGCGTGACTTCAGATGCGCAATCAGTGCGCGGATCTCACCTACGGCGATCGGATCGATCCCGGCCAGCGGCTCATCGAGTAGAATGAATTGCGGCCGGCCGGCGAGCGCGCGCGCGATTTCGACCCGGCGGCGCTCCCCACCCGAGAGTGCAGGCGCCGGCGTGCGGCGCAGGTGACCGATGGAAAACTCGGCCATCAGATCCTCAAGATACATGTCCTGATCTTCCCGCGAGATGTCTTGTGCCTGCAGCACGGCGCGGATATTGTCTTCCACCGTCAGGCCGCGAAAGATTGAGGATTCCTGCGGCAGGTACCCGATGCCCAGCCGCGCACGGCGATACATCGGCAGGCCCGTGATGTCCTGGCCGTCCATCATGATATAGCCTGAATTGGCGCTGATCAGGCCGGTGATGATGTAAAAACAGGTCGTCTTGCCGGCGCCGTTAGGCCCCAGAAGTGCGACCGCCTCGCCCCGCTGAATGGAAATGCTCACATCCCGAAGGACCGGGCGCTTCTTGTAGCTTTTGGAAAGATGCTGAGCCGAGAGGCCGCGCGGCACGGATTTCAGGCGGCGCGGAGGACGCCTTTCCTTCATATCTGTACCCCCTCCTTTTCCGTTGCCAGAGGCCCGAATTTATAACCAAATCCGGCCTTCATTGCAATTTTAGCTCTTTTTCCCTTGCCTGACATTACTTTACTCTGCCGCTGCCTGTTTCAGAATACGGCTATAAAAAGCCAGCGCCGCCGCTGTGAAGGCCGGTTTTGAAAAGCCCCGTTCATAAGTTTTCAGACCTTCGGCCGCCAGGCTGTTGCGCAAAACACTGTCGGCCACCAGCCGGTTCATGGCAGCGGCCAGTCCCTCGACATCATCGATCTCCACCAGCAGGCCGTCCTTTTCGTGCGTAACATAAGCCATGGGCCCGGCGGCCTTGGCAGCGATCAGCGGCGTGCCCGTACCCCAGGCTTCGACCGTCACTGTTCCGAACGGCTCGTATCTTGAAGGAAAAACGCAGATATCGGCAGCAGCGAGCAGCGCGCCACGGTCGGTGCGCCAGCCGAGAAACCGTACGCGCGGATCCAGCCCCAGGTCACGGCATTGCGCTTTCAGTTCTTTTTCCAGCGGTCCGTCCCCGGCAATCCACAGATGCGCCTGCGGTACCTTTGTCATCGCCTTCAGAAGAACATCTAGTCCTTTTTTCGGATTAAGGCGTGCCAGCGCCAGAAACAGCGGCGCCTCTTCCGGGGTGTCCAGTGACGCACGCGGAACAGGTGCAACATTTTCAAACGAGGCATAAGTGTGAAGGACGCTGACACGACCGCTGTCGATTCCCTGCCTGACGATATGGTCGGCAATGTCTTTTGTGACCGCCACATGAAAATCGCAGTTTTTAAAGCGCGACGGCCTGTAATAGCCGCCGTACCAGCCGATCCGGCAGGCCGGTCCCGGAACGGCATAGCCGCCGGCGCGGCCCATCCAGTACTGGATGATATCCGGCTGGAACCGCGCTGCGGCAGCGCGGAGAGTACGGGCGGTTGGCAGCCTCCAGTACCGGCCGAACGACGCGGTATCGACCGGAATGCCCAGCCCGCGGATCATGTTCGTGCGATGATCATTGTCCGGACGCGTGACGATGTGCTGCCGTACGCCCGCCTCATGCAGCGCCATGATCGCGTCGCCGAAAAACGTCTCGGCGCCGCCGGTGCGCGCGCCCGCCATAACCTGCATGATTTTCAAAGGAGGCTTCACCGTACTTCAGACCTTGTCGACCGGCAGCTTGACGTACTGCACGCCCTGCGTTGCCGTGCCAAAATCGCCGCTGCGCAAATTGACCTGAATCGAGGGCAGAAGAAGTTTTGGCACATCCTTGCCTTTGTCATCACGGTTGCGCTTTTCAACATAGTCTTTTTTCGAGACGCCGCCGCCGACGCGTATGTTGTGAGCCTTTTGCTCGGCCACCGTCGTCATGCATTGCGCCCCGCGTTTTCCAACCGGCGGATAGTCATGCCCGACATAGATGCGCGTGTTCTCCGGCAGCCTAAGGATTTTCTGCACAGAATCGTAGGAATCATCGGCACTGCCGCCTGGAAAGTCGCAACGCCCCGTGCCGACATCGGGCAGGAAAATCGCATCACCAACAAAAGCGGCATCACCGATTATGTAGGTGGTGTCCGCAGGCGTATGGCCGGGCGTATGAATGATGTGCGCCTGCAGCGGGCCGATGGTGAAAGCCTCCTCATCCGCGAATATGTGGTCGAACTGGTAACCCTCGAGCGGCGTGTCGTGCTCATTGTGAAAAACCGGCTGCCAGGCTTCCAGAACCTTCAGGATATGGCGGCTGATGGCCGTGCGCCCGCCCAGCGCCTTCTTGATATAATGCGACCCGGTGAGATGATCCGCATGAATGTGCGTTTCCAGCACCCACTCAACGCTCAAACCCTTTTTACGTACGAATTCGATGACGCGGTCGACCGATGTCGTTTTTGTGCGGCCGGAATGTATATCGTAATCAAGCACGCTGTCGATGACGGCACAGCGTTTATCCGCGTGACCCTCGGCCCAGACGACATAGGACCATGTGGCGGTAACGGGATCGAAAAAGCCTCTGACGTCCGGTGAAATCATGTCGCTGAACCTATGAGCACAGGCCGGTGCCTTTGCCCGGCGGCACGGACGCGGCACCGGCGGCACAAGATGATTTTTTGCTCCCCGGCAACCGGGCCAGAAACTTCGCCAGGCCGCACTGGCCGATGACGCCGGAGGCCAGAAGCGCGCCCGCCGCGATTATCGCGGCCAGATCGTAACCCAGCGCAATCGCGCTCATGATCACGACCGCCGTGATGATACGCACCTGCCGCTCGATCAGGGACAAATCGCCCGGCTGCGCGGCGGCGCACGATGCGCCGGATTTTTCCACAAAAGAGGAAACGGCGCCGCTGCCTTCGAGCGGCACACCGGCCGACTCGCAGGCCTGAATCCCGCCTTCAACGACATGAATGTTCGTGTATCCCGCGCTCCTGAATTTATCCGCGGCCTTGTGCGCCCGCGGACCCGCGCGGCACAAAATATAAACCGCCGCATCGCGGTCCAGCCCGCGCCGCATCATGAAGTCTTTGGGATCGAGCTGATCCAGGGGGATATGATCATGCGGGCCCTTAAAGCGCTTTTCCTCATGCTCGGCCGCCGTGCGCACATCAAGGATGGCGCCCCCGTCGCGGGCAGCCTGCTGTGCAAAGGTTGCCGCCGGGGCGATCTGATCGGACTGCATTTTTCTCTCCTTCCCCTTGAGACCAAAGCTTAATTTAGTGTTCTTTTTGGCTCTGTAAACCGTCCTTGCGCACAATATTTTCCTTATTGTCTTCCCGTGCCCCGGGTTGTAATCTGCCGAAAAGCTTATGAAAATGGAGATCGGCCAATGAATCGCGCCGCTTACGAAAATCTTGTCAAAGCCTTTGATGAGATCGTCACTCTGGGAGAAGTGCTGGACGTCCTCAGGAGCGACATGGCCATATCGATGCCCCGGGACAGCGAACAGTATCATGTGCGCCAGATCGTTCTGCTTGGCAATATCCGGCAGGAAAAAATCGCGCGACCGGAAATTTACTCATGGCTTGACGCGGCCGAAACAGACTGCGCCGCCCTAACAGCTGATGAAAAAGCCAATCTGAGAGTCATGCGGCATCTTCATACGGCCAGCGTCTGCCTGCCGGACGATCTTGTTGCTGCCTGCGCGCAAAACATTGCCGAGGGCGAATATTTGCACAGCAGGGAAAGGCCCGTCGGCGACTGGCAGAAAGTCCTGCCTTTCTTTCGCGAGACGGTGGAACTCACCAGGAAGGCGGCTGCCATGCAGGCCGCCGCCCTGAAACTGCCGACAACTTATGACGCCCTGATCGACCGGTACGCGCCGGGCTGGCTCAGCAGCGATCTGGATCGGGAATTTGAAAAACTCGAGGCCCGCCTGAAAGAACTGCTGCCGCGGATAAAAGAAAAGCAGGCTGCGCTGCCTCCTGTACTTCCCGTTCCCGGCCCCTTCGCGGAAAGCCGTGTGGCGGATTTATGCCGGGAATTTTGCAAAAAAGCCGGGTTCAATTTCGATCGGGGACGCCTTGATTTTATCGATGCCCATCCGACATTTTTTGGAAAAGGCGACGATACGCGCATAGCTGGTCGCATCAATCCGCAAAACTTTCTCCAATCGCTCTATGATTCGATACATGAAGGGGGTCACGGTCTTTATCTGCAGAACCTGCCTGCCGCCTGGCGCCACCAGCCAGCCGGACTTGCTCTGGACGATATCCATGAATCCCAGTCGTTGATCTGGGAGTTCATCGTCGGCAAATCCATGGAATTCTGCCGCCATCTGTCCGCCCGTTCACAAGAGGTTCTGGGAGCGCCGGGTGATCCGGCTCTGTCAGCGGAAAATCTTTTCGCGCTGCAGACGCGGGTAAGGCCTTCGCTGATCCGAATTGATCCTGACACCAGCGAGCCGGAATATCCCTTCCACATTATGCTGCGCTACAAGCTGGAAAAGGACCTGGTCAGCGGCGCCCTTGATCCGGCCGACCTGCCGGAAACATGGAACAACTTGATGGAAGACATGCTGGGCATCCGGCCTGAGAACAATGCGCAGGGCTGCATGCAGGATGTGCACTGGTTCTGCGGCCTTTGGGCCTACCTCCCCACATACATTGTCGGCTACATGGCCGCCGCACAATTTTATGCCACCGCCGAACGCGCCCATCCTGAAATTCCAGGCCAGATCGCAAGCGGCAATTTTTCAACCCTCAGCGGGTGGCTGCGCGACAACGTGCAAAGCAAAGGCAGCCTTCTCGGCGGAAAAGAACTGATCCGCCAGGCGACGGGCGAGGACCTGAACAGCTTTTACCTCATAGATCATCTGAGCCGCCGCTATCTGGGAGAGCCTTACACCGCACCGGCACCGGCACCGGCACCGGCGCCGTCATCCCCCAACACGCCCGCGCCGGCCTAGCGCCGCCGGACTGTGTAAAATTTGAAGAAAAAGCCCCTTTAATGGTTTTCATAATTATTAATGCCTTAAATTTTTTAGGGCAGACTGGGGTTTGACGGGCCTGCGAGGGGCCCGCCTTTGAGCTCGTATGCCATGCGAGCATTTAAGCAAAAAAAATTTTAGACGGGTGGACAGATCATGACAAGGAATGGATCCTTTTTGGGCGCCTATTGGGGCGTTCTGCGGCAGCGCGCCTTCGCGCATGCCTATCACAGCACATTTAAGGTTATCCGGGCCGATACGGACGAGCTGGTCGACAAGGCGTTGTCACTGCGGCATGAAGTTTATTGCCGGGAGAATAATTTTTTAGAGCCCGGGCATTTTCCCGACGGGCGGGAGAGCGATGTCTTCGACACACATTCCCTGCATTTCCTTCTGGTTCACAAAGACTCACGGGAAACCGTGGGTACTCTGCGCCTTGTCCTGCCAACTGAAAACCACCCCCTCACCAGTTTCCCGCTGCAGCGCCTCTGCGACCATCCGCTGCTGCAGATCGAAAACCGCGTGATGGGTTTGTGTCAGATATCCCGGTTCTGTATGAGCCCCAGCTTCCGCCGCCGTGCGCACGACGGCATGCTTCTGCCTGCCTATTCCGAGCAGGAGTGGAACGACGATAAAAACCGCGCCAGCCGGACGCCTTTCTTTCGCCGCCGCATTCCCTGGGCTCCGCTTGGCCTTATAGGTGCGGCATTTGAAGCCGCGCTGCGCCAGGGCATCAACGACTGCATCATGACGGTGGAGACGGAGTTGCTGCCCACCATGCGGCGCCTGGGCATACCGTTTCGCTTATTGGCCCCCCCGCTTGAAACGCAGGGCGGGCGTCAGCCCGTGATCTTCAATATCAAATCCACCCTGGATCTGATGCTGGAACTCAACCCCGAATGCTGGGAAGTGGTCTCGGACAAAGGCCGCCGCCATCATCTCGCGGACGATATTTTCAGCGCCACGTGGAAAGACGCGGTCCCGGCGAAACCTGGAAAAACCTAGGCACGCGCGCCTGATTTAAAGGCATGACATATTTTCACCCATATGGTGAAATGAAGCATGAGCCTTTACATTTCCACCCGGGGTCCCGGAACGCCCGTCTCTTTCACATCCGCCCTGCTCTCAGGCCTGGCGCCTGACGGCGGCCTTTACATACCGCTGAGCTGGCCCCGGCACGACACTGCCTTTTACAAACAGCTGACCGGAAAATCATATGCCGCGGTGGCCTTTGAACTGCTGCGGCCCTTCTTAGCAAACAACGAGATCGACGATAAAACCCTGCGTGCCCTTATTGACGATACCTACAGCGCCCGCACGTTTGGATCGGACGACGTGGCGCCCCTGCGTGAAATCGGCGGCAGGCTGTGGCTGCTCGAGCTTTTTCACGGACCTACGCTTTCCTTCAAGGATTATGCCCTTCAGCTTCTTGGGCGGCTGTTTGACCATGTGCTGGAAAAGCGCGGCGAGCGGCTGACCATCATTGGCGCGACCTCCGGCGATACCGGTTCGGCTGCCATCGAGGCCTGCCGCAGTTGCCGGAACATCGATATCTTTATCCTGCATCCGCATGAGCGTGTATCGCCGGTGCAGCGGCGGCAGATGACCACAGTCGATTCGCCCAACGTGTTCAACCTGGCTATCGAGGGCACTTTCGATGACTGCCAGGCGCTTGTAAAAACCCTGTTCGCCGATAGCGCGCTGCGCCACGACCTGAACCTTTCCGCCGTCAACTCGATTAACTGGGCGCGCATCATGGCCCAAACGGTTTATTATACAACTGCCGCCCTGCAGCTGGGCGCGCCGGCAGACGCCGTATCATTCGCTGTGCCCACAGGCAATTTGGGCAATGTCTATGCCGCCTGGGCAGCGCGGCATATGGGCCTGAACCTGAAGCGCCTTGTCGTTGCCTCCAACCGCAACGATATCCTGACCCGCTTTTTTGAAAGCGGAACCATGCGCACCGAAAAAGTGATTCCATCTTTAAGCCCGAGCATGGACATTCAGGTCTCCAGCAATTTCGAGCGCTACCTGTGTGAACTTCTCGGCCGCGACCATAAAAAAACAGCCGCGCTGATGAAAGAATTTGCGGACACAAAATCTTTTTCCGTGGAGGCGCCGTTGCTGGACGATGCCCATCAGGATTTCGACGCGCAGCGCTGTACGGACGAACAGGCGCTGGCAACGATCAGGAAGCTTTATGAAGACACAGGCATCATCATCGACCCGCACACGGCCGTCGGCCTTTGCGCGGCCTCTCATTCCGCAGGCGCCGGTCCGGATGAACCCATGGTCGTGGTATCGACCGCCCACCCGGCCAAATTTCCTGACGCCGTGGAAAAAGCCACGGGCAGACGCCCTGAATTGCCCGCCGCGCTGACCTCTCTCATGACCCGGGCCGAGCATTTCAGCGTGCTGCCCGCCGATGCTGGCACCCTTAAAAGTTTCGTACGGCAGCGGGCCCGGCGCGCAGCCGCATGAAAAGGCTTGCCTGCCGCCGCAAAACCCTCTAAAAATCATTGTCATAAAAAAATACATATAAAGGGCATAAGCGGCGACCATGAAACTCGCGTTTATTTTCAACCCCGGACCCGGACGGGCCCGTGAACTGGCCGAACAGCTGGAAAAGCGTTTCAAGGCCGACCTTGCTTCCCCGCAGGACGCCGACATACTGGTGCCTGTGGGCGGCGACGGTTCCGTCATCTATGCACTCAAGCACCACCCCGGGAAAACGGTCTATGGAATCATTCCGCCCGGCAGCCGCAGTGTCGGCTATGCCGCAAACGAGTTCAGCGAGGATGAGGATCTGCAAAATTCCATTGGCGCCAGCGACCGCTATCCCCTGCACCCGCTTGTCGCCACGATCACGCACAAAGACGGCACGGTAAAAATAGAACGCGCTTACGGGACCTTTGCAATCGAACGCGATGAAACGCAGGCCGCTTCTCTTCTGCTGAGCGGCATATTCAACGAAAAAGCAAAAACCATCGAAGTGATAGGCGACGGACTGGTGTTCTCGACGCCGCTGGGTTCGACGGCGCTCAATTATTCACATGGCGGGCCCGTGCTGCCTCTTGATCATCCGCCTTCCGTCATCATAGCGGGCATGGGACTTTATCTGCCGCAGATGGGGCCCGTTGTGGCGGATCAAAGAGCCGCTTTCGGCATCGCCTGTCAAACACCTCGCGGCGGGGACCGTCCTCTGCGCCTGAACTTTGACGGCCAGTCGCTCCGCCCTGCCGGCCCCGGCAATCGGTTTGTGCATATCAACGTTAACGTGGCGCCGGCGGCGGAAGGCTTTTTGGCGCTCAAGGCCATGCCACATCCTTTCCGCCGCTTTTTTGTTAGTTAAACCCTCCCGGATTCTGAAAACACTGCGATTGCCTAAGCGGCTTCACTTTGCTATCTGTTTTTCATGAGCATCGAACTCACCACCCTGCCCAGCGGCCTGCGAGTCATTACGGATCACGTATCTTCCGTCGAAAGTGTGGCGCTGGGCATATGGGCCGCTGTCGGCACGCGCGATGAAGATATGACCCATAACGGCGTAGCCCACATGGTTGAACATATGATGTTCAAGGGCACGACGTCGCGCAGCGCCCTGGGCATTGCCGAAGAAATCGAAAATGTCGGCGGTCATATCAACGCCTGGACCAGCCGGGAGATGACGGCTTATCACATTCACGTCCTCAAGGAACACATGCCGCTGGCGATCGGGATTCTGGCCGACCTTCTTCAGCACTCCACACTGCCCGAGGAAGAAATCATCCGCGAACGGTCCGTCATCCTGCAGGAAATCGGCATGACCGCCGATACGCCAGACGATCTGGTTTTTGACCACTTCCAGGAAACCGCCTATCCCGGGCAGGCGCTGGGCGCGCCTATCCTTGGCAGGGCCGAGATTATTTCCAGCATGGATCGCAAAACCATGCAACATTACATCCGCACCTTCTACACGCCTGCGCGGCTGGTTATATCAGCGGCCGGCAATGTGCGGCATGAAGAATTTGTTAGCCTGATAAAGAAACTTTTCACCAGCCTGCCTGCCGATACGAAAGAAGCCTCGCGGCCCGCCTTGTATAAAGGCGGCGACATCCGCACTGAAAAGGCGCTGGAGCAAAGCCATGTCGTTCTGGGTTTTCGTGGCGTGTCGCGACACGACCCGGCCTACTATGCGGCGGAAGCACTGTCGACAATACTGGGCGGCGGCATGTCGTCGCGCCTGTTTCAGGAAGTGCGGGAAAAACGCGGCCTCGCCTATTCGATTTTTTGCTTTCACAGCGCCTATCAGGATGACGGCCAGATGGCGCTTTACGCCGGGACCGGGCCGCAGGACCTGCCCGAACTTATCCCCGTGCTGTGCGATGAGATCGGCAAGACGCTGGATACGATCACCGATAACGAACTGGATCGCGCGAAGGCGCAGATCCGCTCCAGTATTCTGATGGGCCGCGAATCCATGATGACGCGCGCCAACCAGCAGGCCAAGCAGCTGATTTGCTTCAATACCCTTCTGGATCTGCAGGACAAGCTGAACAAAATCGCGGCCGTACGCGTGAATGACGTTCATGCGGTGGCAAAGCGCATCTTTGCGACACGGCCAACGCTGGCGGCGCTGGGTCCTTTAAGCCAGCTTGAGAGCTACGACCGGATCACAAAGCGTCTGGCAGCCTGAATCCATGATCTCCCTGCAAAGAAAAGCAGCAAAGGATAGCGGCCGGGCAATGCTGCCCGCCCTGATCCTGGCAGGGCCGCGCGTTCATGTCCGTCCACCCCGGCGGGAGGATGAGGCGCGCTGGATCACGGTGCGCCGGAAGAACCGCGCCTATCTGACGCCGTTTGAGCCCGCCTGGGCGGAAGACTGCCTGAACCCGGGGTTTTTCGAACGGCGGCTGGCGCTGCAGGCGGCGGAATGGCATGCCGGGCGCGGTCATGCCTTCCTGATCTTCCTTAAAGAAAACGACCGGCTGATCGGCGGCATCAACATCAACAATGTTTGCCGTGGCGCGGCGCAGTTTGCTTCGCTCGGCTACTGGATATCCGAAGACCTTCAGGGTCAGGGGTATATGAGTGAGTCCCTTGCTCTTGTCATACGCTACGCTTTCTCCGAATTGAGGTTGCATCGCCTCAACGCGGGCTGCCTGCTTCATAATGAGCGCAGCAAAAAACTGCTTTTGGGATTAGGATTCAGGGAAGAAGGCCGCGCAGAAAAATATCTGCAGATTGATGGCGAGTGGCAGGATCACATCCTGTTCGGGCTGAATAACGAGAGCCATCCGGTTCAGGCGTGACCGGCATCGCCGGAGAGCATCGCCGGATTTATGCCCAGATTTCTGATCGCGCGCTCCCATTTTTCTTCGGCCCCGGCGCCAAAAACCAGTTCGGGATCGGCATCCGCCACAAGCCATGAATTTTGCTGGATCTCGCGATCGAGCTGGCCCGCGCCCCATCCCGCATAACCAAGAATAAACAGCATTTTATCCGGACCATTGCCGGAGGCGATAGCCTTCAGCGCATCGACCGTGCCCGTCACGCTGAAAGAGCCGTCGATTTTAATCGTATCCGACTGATTGAATTCATTTGAATGAAGTATGAAGCCGCGCGCCGTTTCCACCGGGCCGCCGCTTAAAACCGGACAATGCGCGCCGCCATCCTTCTCCGCTGGCTTCTCGGGCAACGTCTCCGTCACTTTTTCTTCTGTTTTCACAGATCCGGATTCAGGCAGGGGCGCAACATTAAGCTGTTTCATCAGCTCCCCCAGCTCAAGACCGGGCAGCGTATGATTGATCACCAGGCCCATGGCACCGTTTTCATCATGGGCGCACATGAAAATGACAGCTTTGTGAAACCGCGTATCGCTTAAACCCGGCATCGCCAGAAGAATCCGGCCGGTCAGGTAAATATCGCTGTTCTTTTTATCTGTCATGATCCATTTCCCGTCTTCCCCCGGGCGTGCCGTAGGTTATAATTAGCATATTCTGAACTCAAATTGAAACCGGATAAGACCGCTCATGCGCCACCCTCTTTCCCTAAATGCCGTTATCGCCATTATGTCCCTGTTTCTTTTCGCTTTTGCTGCTGCCAAGCCCGCTGCCGCACTCGAATCCGCATGGAAGTCGGCAGACTATATCCAGGCGCGCCTTATCACCGCGCGCAACGGGATGGGCGGCAGCGCCGCCCATATTGACGCCGCGCTGGAGTTGCGGCTGGGCGATGGCTGGCACTCATATTGGCGCATGCCGGGCGAGGGCGGGCTGGCACCTGTTCTGGACTGGAAAAACTCAAAGAATGTCGCCGACATAAAAGTCGGCTGGCCGCTGCCGCGCCGCTATGAAACATTTGGCCTCTATAGCTTCGGCTATGAGGGGGCCGTTCTTTTGCCGTTAACTGTAAAGCCCGCTGTGCCCGGGCAGGATATCGCGCTCGCGCTGAATGCCGATATCATGGTCTGTAAAGACATATGCGTGCCGCAAATTCTGGATCTTATGCTGATGGTTCCGGGCGTGCCGGGCGGTG
>JANWLB010000009.1 GCA_025451095.1 Alphaproteobacteria bacterium | reverse complement strand
TTACGGTCTGTAGATCTGGTCAAAAATACCCCCCTCGTTAAAATGCGTTTCCTGCACCTTTTTCCATCCGCCGAATTCCGCGATGGTCACCATCTGCAGTTTCGGGAACTGGTCGGCATATTTCGCAACCACGACCGGATCGCTCGGACGGTAGTGGTTTTTGGCGATCAGCTCCTGCGCTTCCGGGCTGTAGAGATATTTCAGATATTCCTGCGCCGGCTGCAGATTGCCTTTCCGTTCCGCGACCTTGTCCGCCACAGCAACGGGAGGTTCCGCCAGAATGCTAACCGATGGCGCGACGATTTCAAACTGATCTTTTCCGGCCTCCGCCATCGCCAGAAAAGCCTCGCTCTCCCACGCCAGCAATACATCGCCGATACCGCGCTGGACAAAGGTTGTGGTGGAAGCACGCGCACCCGTATCGTACACAGGCACGTTTTTAAAAAGTTTTCTTAAAAAATCCTGAATTTTCGCATTGTCGCTGCCGAACTTTTTAACCGCATAGCCGTAAGCGGCCATATAATTCCAGCGCGCGCCACCCGAGGTTCTCGGATTGGGTGTTATGACCCGTACATTCTCTTTCACCAGATCGTCCCAGTCATGCAGCCCCTTTGGATTGCCTTTACGCACCAGAAAAACAATGGTCGAGGTGTAGGGCGTACTATTGCGCGGCAGCCGTGCCTGCCAGCCCGACGGCAAAAGACCCGCTTTTTCAGAGATGGCATCAATGTCATAAGCCAGGGCCAGGGTCACCACATCAGCATTCAGCCCATCGATGACCGAGCGCGCCTCCTTGAAAACGCGCCAACAAGCATGTTTGTGTCCGGCGTTTAGGAACGCCGACGCCGGCGCCAAAAGCCATTTACATTTCGGCGTTCTTCATGGCAAAAACAGACATGACACAAAGTTCTGTCAAGCTTGATCCCGGCTGGATGAGCGTCGTCGGCAATGAATTTGATCAGCCCTACATGAAGGCGCTGAAGCAGTTTCTGCAACAGGAAAAGACCGCCGGGCGCACCATTTATCCAAAGGGCGGTGATATTTTCAACGCCCTCAACATCACACCCTTCGACAAAGTCGAAGTGGTTATCCTTGGTCAGGACCCCTATCACGGGCCCAACCAGGCGCACGGGCTGGCGTTTTCGGTGCGTACCGGGATCGCGTTGCCGCCCAGCCTGGTAAATATATATAAAGAGATCGAAAGCGAGTTTGGCGTAGTGCTGCCGAACCGGGGCGACCTGGCGAGCTGGGCGCGGCAGGGGGTTTTACTGCTCAACGCCACTCTGACGGTACAGGCCGAGCGCGCCGGATCACATCAGGGCCGCGGATGGGAACAGTTTACCGATGCCATTATCCGGGCGCTCAATGACCAGGGCCAGCCCATCGTGTTTATGTTGTGGGGCGCTTACGCGCAAAAGAAAGGCGCCTTTATCGACCGCGCAAAGCACCTGGTCCTGCAGGCCCCGCATCCCTCGCCGCTGTCGGCGCATCGAGGGTTTTTCGGTTGCGGGCATTTCAAAAAGGCGAATGACTTTCTGGCACAGCACGGGCGCAAACCCATCGACTGGACGGCAGTGACGTGAGGCCGGCTGTCTTTAAAAAGGAAGAAAACATCTATAGAGTGTCGGCTCCCGTCACACAAACTGCAGCAGGTCAAAGAACATGAGCGACACGCCCCCCTGTCCGAAATGTCAGTCTTCCTATACCTACGAGGATCGCGGGCTTTTCACTTGCCCGGAATGCGGGCATGAATGGTCAGTCACGACGGAAAGCGCCGGGGAAGGCGGCACGGACGAAAATGTCGTACGCGACGCCAGCGGCACCATCCTGAAAGACGGAGATACAGTTACTGTCATAAAGGATCTGAAAATCAGAGGATCATCAGACGTTGTGAAAGTTGGGACCAAGGTCAAAAATATCCGCCTGGTTGACGGCGATCACGACATCGACTGCAAGATTCCCGGCATTGGCCCCATGGGGCTGAAATCAGAGTTTGTGAGGAAAGTGTCTGATTAGGAGACGTTGGGCGCGGAAGTCAGAAAAAAAATGATGGAGCAGCCTGTCAGGCACCAGCCCTAAAATATAATTATGAAAATATACTGCCTTGTTGCATACCATGGAATATCGCCCTGCCGAATACCATAGAAAAATTATGGATCAGGCTTGCCTGCCGGATTGAATCTACTTAAAGTAGAAAGCCAAATTGAACCCACTTAAACCTTAAAAGACACATCAAAATGATACTCCCGCGCCGCTTCCGCCATTTAGCCGTCAGCTCTTTCCTGCTTTCGGCTTTTTTGACTGTATGTTCATACGCCCCGTCTGCGGCTGAAGAACAAGGGACTTCTTTGTCCGCGGCCAAAATTGAAAAACTTATGGAGGAGCTGCAGTCGCAAAAACTCTCCCTTGAAAAAAAGGAAAAGGAACTGGACGCGCAAAAAAAGCTTTTAGACAAAAAGCTTTCTGAGCTGGACAAGACACTGGGCAAGGCCGAAGAGGTGCTTGCCAGTCATAAAGCTGCCCCGCCGTCCGGCGACCAGGAAGATGTCTTCGTTACAGGCGAGGCCGGGGAAAAACAGGAAACTGAAACTCTGGCCCTGCTGAGTGGACGCGGGCCTCAAGAGGTAGGAACAGAACGCAAGAGTAAAAAGAAGGGGCAAATACGCGAAGTCCCTATATTGACGGACTTCAGAGGTGGCGTTTTGCTGCCAAAGGGGCGTGCTGTTCTCGAACCGTCCCTGCAATACAGCCGCTCATCGGCTTTGAGGGTTGCCGTTGAGGGTTATACGGTAATCCCGGCGATTAACGTGGGCCTGTTCGATATTTCCGACATCGACAGGGATATTTTAACAGCAGGCATAACCGGGCGTCTCGGGGTTACCGATCGCCTTGAGATAGAGGCTTTCATTCCGTATTTGTGGCGTGAGGATTCTACCATCGGACGTCCGATCGGAGTCGGGGCCGCCACCAGTGTTTTGAGCAAGATCGATGGGGACGGGCTCGGGGATATAGAACTGGCCGCGCATTATCAGATCAATGACGCAAACAATGACTGGCCCTATTTTATCGGGAATATTCGCTATAAAGCCGTTACGGGTGATGGCCCCTTCGATGTATCGGTTGATCCCGCAACGGGCCTGCAGACGGAAACGCCTACGGGTTCGGGTTTTCAAGCCATTCAGCCAAGCGTTACGATGCTTTATCCCAGCGACCCGGCAATATTTTTCACGAATGTCGGATATACCTACAATATTGGGGACGACGTCGGGCACGGCTATGGAGAAATCGACCCGGGTGACAGCTTCAATCTCGGTCTGGGGATGGGCTTTTCCATCAACGACGAAACTTCCTTCAGCCTGGGATACAGTCATAGCATCGTGATGGAGACGGAGCAGAACGGCATCACGATGGTGGATTCGAATGTACTCCAGGTCGGCTCAACCTCTTTCGGCTTCACCTATCAAATCAGCGACGATGTAGGGCTTAACTTCAGCCTGGCGGCGGGTGTAACTGAAGATGCGCCAGACGTCCAGACCACACTGCGTCTCCCTATGAAATTTAATCTGTTCTAGAAGCGGCCGGGCGCATCAGGGCGCAAGCGTCATCGTGTTTTGAAATTCGATTTCAGGGCGAACCGCCTGATTGATGAAGTTGCCCATATTCTGGACTGTGAGATCCAGTATATTCAGCTGCTGGATTGTAAGATTATCCAGGTTATTCTGCACAACCGTTAAAACATTGGGCAGGCCGTCTATGACCGGACCGCTGTCGAAAGCCCGGTTGCCTTCTCCCACCTGAATAATGCGTCGCAGGTTCCCTGCAGCTGCAGAGACATTGGCGGTATTTAATACGATCTGATTGATAAACTGGCCGTTAATCAGCGTGTTCGCCGAAAAAGAGAAATCGATAACCATGCCGTTGCTGGTAACAAATCCGCCCCGCATGCCGTCAAGATCTTCATCCCCGATAGGCTCTTCATTGAAAAGGACGTCATCACCGTCATCGCTGGCTTCAGGCGAATGATCACGGGCAAAAGCCGGTGTGCCCGCGCCCATCAGAAAGGCCAGGAGAAGGCCGAAAAAAAGGCATTTTAAACTGCGATTTTCCATTAACTTAAACATCCCTTAGTAATAAATACCGGGCGCTATCACGGTCTGCATATTGAGCGTCGACAGAGCCTGATTGCTCAGGGCCGCATCAAATAAAATCTGCCGGCGATCCGACCATTTATCATCATGGACAAAACTAAGACGCGCCGCTCCTGCCTTGTTGCGGATTACAAAAAAAATGTTGTTCCACATCTCCTTGAAATCTTCGCGCGTGACTTTGCGCGTTCCGCGCGCAGGATCCCCCAGCAGCACATGGGTTTTATTTATGCCTTTTAAAACGACAAAATGCATATAGCCGCCTGAATTGATCAGAACGATGCCAGGAACGCCCGCTTTTTTGATTCTATTGAGATCAAGCTGAAATCCATCAGCTGAATATCCCAATGTCTTGAGATATTGCTTCATATCCAGAAGCGAGAATCCTTGTGTCTTTATTTTTTCTTTGTCCCCGACTTCATACATGGCATCCAGGACCTCCTGTTCTGTCTGCGGGGACTGATAGTGGAATTTTAAAAGCGTGGCGAGAGCCGCCGATCCACAACTAAAATCATATTTTTGGGGAATTACGTTTCTAAAACGCTGCGCCTTGAAGCTGGTAACCTGCAGTGAAAATGCCTTGTTTCCGCCTACGAGGCCGAAATCATTGGCATGTGCCTGAATGTTTATGATCAGGAAACTAAAAAAAACAAGCAGGCATATAAAAAATCTCATGAATTTAAAACCCGTTCTTCATTGAAGCTGCGACTAATTGATATGAACGTTCAATATCGTTGCCGACTGGATCAGTACGTTGTTTCCGCTATTTTGTATGATGGTAGACATACCGGACGACGCGGAGAATGCGCCTGCGTTGATAACGTTGCCGCCTGAGACTGTCCCGGTGCTGGTGTTATTTGCCGATAAAGCATCAAAAACCGCAATGCCCAGAATTTCGGGACTCAGGGCGGCTCCGCGCATCTCGGCCAGACCTTCATTGTCAACGACAGGGGCCTCATCAAAGACGAGATCTTCAATTTCCGCGGCCAGGGCTTCATTGGGGAAAGCTAAAAGAGAAAAGAGCAGGGTGGTGACTGCAAAACTGTAAAACAAGGTCCGTAACATGGGTCTCACCCTTAAGCTATTCGTTTTCTTTAAAGTGTCGGAGGGGGCTTTTCCGGAGAAAATCCCCCTCCAACCGTATTGCTGACTAGAAGTTCGCATTAACCGTGATCTGCTGCTGTGTATTCGAGTTTATGCCCGAATTTTGGTTCACAGCATTGATACCCGTCGCATTCTTGAAGGATTCGTTTTGAACGATGTTCCCGTCAATGGTGCTATTGCCGCCGCTGAAGTCGACGTTGTTGGTAGAGACAGTTGCACCGAGGACGGACGACGTGACTGTGTGGGCGTCACTGAATGACACGACGTTCATGGAGTCCTGAATGTCATTGTCCTCCGTGACATCGTTGTCTTCACTGCTGTCCACCAAAGTGTTGTAGGAAGCAGAGGTCGTCGTGGTGACATCATCGTCGCTGGCGTTGGATGTCGTATTGATGTCGTCATCGCTCGAGTTTGACGATGTGTTGGTGTCGTCATCGCTCGAATTGGATGTCGTAACAATGTCATCGTCGCTCGAGTTTGACGATGTATTGGTGTCGTCATCGCTCGAGTTTGACGTGGTGACAATGTCATCATCACTGGCGTCATCATCACTTGTGTTGGTCGTCGTGTTGATGTCGTCATCACTGTTGTCTGTCAGCGTGTTGTCTGAAGCAACGCTGTTGTGAGAACCAATCTCATCATCGTCGCTTGCATTCGCCGTGGTAACGTCATTATCGCTTACGTTAGTCGTCGTATTCACGTCGTCATCACTCGTGTTTGTGTCGTCATCGCTCGAGTTCGACGTAGTAACAATATCATCATCACTGGTGTCATCATCACTTGCATTGGACGTCGTGTTGATGTCGTCATCGCTCGTGTTGGTGTCGTCATCGCTTACGTTTGTCGATGTGTTGATGTCGTCATCACTGTTGTCCGTCAGCGTGTTGTCCGAGGCAACGCTGTTATGAGAAGCAGTCTCATCGTCATCGCTCGCATTGGACGTTGTGTTGATGTCATCATCGCTCGCGTTTGACGATGTGTTAACATCATCGTCGCTCGAGTTTGATGTGGTGACAATATCATCATCACTGGTGTCGTCATCACTTACGTTTGTCGATGTATTGATGTCGTCATCGCTATCGCTATTGTCCGTCAACGTGTTGTCCGAGGCAACGCTGTTATGAGAAGCAATCTCATCGTCGTCGCTCGCATTGGACGTCGTATTGATGTCGTCATCGCTCGAATTTGTATCGTCATCACTCGAATTGGACGTCGTAATAATGTCATCATCGCTGGTGTTGGTATCATCATCGCTTGCGTTGGATGTCGTGTTAATGTCGTCGTCACTCGAGTTTGTATCGTCATCGCTTGCATTAGATGTCGTATTGATATCATCGTCACTGGCGTTGGTATCGTTGTCCTGTGTAACATCGTTATCTTCGGTGTTGCCGTTCAGGGCGTGAGATACGGATGCATTATCAATGTCCGTATCGGCAGCCGTCGCAGCTGCCGGCAGCAATGCCACAGACAGAGCGACGATGGATGCGCTTAGAAGTAGCGCTGATTTTAGAGGCTTAAACATAAGGGAGGCTCCTTTTTATAAATGGATGTATATGCCACAAAATTTTCATGGCGTTCAGGATCAGTCAACGAGCCCGGGCGTCAAAGGTTCCGCCCGCGCTTAGCCATTTTTATTGAGATTTATGAAAGGGCGGGAAAAACCGCCGCTTACGGCCTTAGTTCACAAAATCACGGAATGTATCGTTGTATGCAGAACTAAAAGTTTTCGGATTTTGAAGAGGCGCGCTGGAAGAGCCGTCAGGCGGCCTGCCTGGGGATAGTGAAATAAAACGTTGATCCCTGACCTTCTCCTTTCGACTCAACCCATATCCTGCCGCCATGCCGGGATATGATTTTCTTCACGATGGCCAAGCCGGAACCGGAACCGCCGCCATAAGAACCCTTGGGGTGCCGTCTTTTAAAGCCTTGAAAACTGTTTCCAGGTGTTTTTGAAGACTGCTGATGCCGTTGTCCTTGATATAAAAACGGTTTCTCCGGGCGCGCACGGATGATCGGTTTTACAACCGATTTCAATTTTATTCTCTTTGGTGTCACTATACTTAAGAGCATTATCGATCAGATTCTGAAACGCCTCCTGCATACGTATGCGGTCGCAGATGACAGCGGGCAGAGGCTGGATGATTTTCACATCGGCATTCGTCTCCTGAATTTTTATCGAGAATGCCGCAATGGATCTCTCAGCGAGCTGGTTCATATCCGTAACTTGCCTCGGCACAACCGCTTTGCGGCCTTTCGTCGAAATGCTCGATTCCTTCCAATCTTTTTAGGTATTTTACAACCATCGTTGTGACCGGCAACGCCAGTATTTCCAAAGCCACCTTAATCGCCCAAGACGTAAAAAATATTTCAACCAGGACGGGGGTGGGAATAATGCCCAGAAATGCCATAGGATAAAAGATCAAGCCGTCTACCGCCTGTGCCACAACGGTCGAAGCCACGGCGCGGCGCGCAAACCCCTTTGCCCCCTGGGAAATCTTCATCCGGCTCATGATAAATGCATTCACCAGATCGCTAGCGATATAAGTTGTCAAACTCGCAACTATAATGCGGGGAATAATGCCCAATACTATTTCATACGCAGGCTGGTTATTCCATGAAGCAGCGGATGGCAGCAGTAAAGCGATTTGAGTAATAAAGAGAAAAAAAATCATCGCGAAAAATCCGCTGAAAATAACCTGTCGCGAGCGTCTGTAGCCATAAATTTCTGCGATGACATCCCCCAAAACAAGCACAAAGGGAAATGTGAGTGTTCCGGCCGTAACGACAAATCCAAAAATTTCCGCTTGTTTCGCCGCGATGACATTGGTCGTCAAATAGACAGCGATAAGAGCAGCGGCAAGAAAATGGAGATATTTTGGTTTCCAGTTATCATCGTAAGATAGTTTAATGCTGTTCGTCATTTTCCTGTCCGCCTTTGTTTTAACTGGGATCAGTATATAAATAATTTGTCTTTTCAGCATTATGATAAATGGCTAAATTTAGTTATTATTTATATTTTTGTGCTATTAAATAGTAATGATAACAAATTTACAGGTTAAGGCGGCACGAGTTCTGCTGGAATGGGATCAAAGCGATCTGGCCCGCATCAGCGGCCTGTCGATGGCAACGGTTGCCGCGCTCGAACAAGGAAAAGGATCACAGCGTCCGGCAACATGGGGCGCTGTTCAGATTGCGCTGGAACAGGCGGGCATAGAATTCACGCCTGAGCCGGGTGTGCGTCTACGCCGGGAAAAATTCAGTCTGCAGATTTTCGAGGGGCACGAATCGGTCCTGAAAATCTGGGACGATGTCGAAAAATGTTATGCGCAGACGGGTGGCGAGATTCTTCTGAGCGGCGTTGACGAAAGAGTCTGGATCAGGAAGTACCGCAAAGATCTGCAGCAGGTTATTGACTGGCGTAAAAAGAATATAACGACGCGTCTTCTGATCTGCGAGGGAGACACGCTGTTGACGGGGCCCGCAGAATATTATCGTGCCATACCAAAATACCTGTTTCAGCAGGCGCCCTATTATGTGTATGCAGACCGGTTGGTCATCATTAACTGGGGTCCACCGCAGACTGTGCTCTTAATTAATAACCCAATGATCGCCGAAACATTCCGCCGGCAATTTGAGTTCAATTGGTCCCTCGGCCGCAAGCTCGACCCTAAAAAAGTGGCGATTGCGACGCTTCATTCTGAGAATTGAATTGAATTGAGATGCAGTACAATTCCCTGTTAGCAGGGAATTATCAGGAAAATTGGGCTTGCTCCGAAAGCAGCCTATTCAGGAAAAATCTGTAAAGCCCGGGCGCAATCCTGCGGCAAATCATTGATAATATAGCGCAGAGCTGTCTGGGCTTTCGTCAGGAAATCGGGCGTACTCTTGATAACATGATAGCGGGGATGTTTTGACCATACAGCGGCGATTTTATTGTCAATAACTTTAGCCTGTGCTGCGGATTCTGTTCGCAGCGGGTTTTCATGGTTATACCCCAGCGCCTCGGTCGGTGTACGCAGATGAATAACGGCGTGATAGCGCTCATATTCCGCGTGCAGGCTGGTTTTTCCAGCAGCCCAGAAGGCCGCTTCATCACCAGGCCAATAAGCAAACCCGTCCAAAACGCCCCGGTCACACAAACCCACAGCCCATTTCTTTTCATCCACAACCAGCCGTTCGATATCCTGCTGAATATGAAGAATTGCTCTTTGTGCCGCCAGCTGTCCCGTTATGGAGGGCAGCCGCCAGAACCCTCCGCCAAAGACGATAGAGGCAGCCTCGGGCAGGATGACAACATGCTTGCAAAGCTGCTTTCTGATGATTTCCAGTATGGCAGTTTTTCCCGCTCCCGGCCCGCCGGTGACGACAATCAGTTTGGTGTCGCCGGGGGGTGGATTGCACTGGCACTCCTTTTCGCAAACGGCAGGTTGGCTAACGAGGGACATTATAAATCCTCCTTGTGTCCATAAGCTGGAATAATAACTTCCCAACCAAATTTCTTCTCGATTTTCTCTTTCATGGCTTGTGCGGCTTTAATTTCTCCGTGCGTGATAAAGACTTTTCGCGGCCGAGACTGGAAGTTTTCAAGCCAGACCAGGATTTCGCTGTAATCAGCATGGGATGACATGTTGTGAAGATTAACGATTTCGGCATGCACAGGCCATCTCTGCCCATGAATTTTTATTTCTTTCTCGCCCCGTGTCAGGCGGTCGCCGCGCGTCCCATCGGCCTGAAACCCGGTGAATAAAATCGTACTACGCCGGTCGCCAATATAGTGTTTAAGATGATGCAAAACGCGCCCGCCCGTCGCCATGCCGCTCGCTGAAATAATGACCTTAGGCATGCTGTTGCTGTGGCTGATAGCCTTTGATTCCGCTGTTGTCTGCGTGTACTGCGCTACACTGCAAACGGCCGCACATTCTTCAGGGGACAGGCGGTGGTCGTTCATATGCTTGTGCAGAAGATCCGTGGCGTTGATGGCCATAGGGCTATCCAGATAAATCGGTATATCAGGAATGCGTCCTTCGCTCTTCAGGACGTACAGATGATAAAGAATGGCCTGCGCTCTCCCTACGGCAAATGAAGGGATAACAACGGTTCCACCACGTGCAGCCGTTTTACGGACAATGCGGCCTATATCCTCGGTAGGATCGTCTTTATCATGCAAACGATCGCCGTAAGTGGATTCAAGAACAAGATAATCGGCATCCTGCATTTTGGCAGGCTGTTTCATGACGGGATTGTGCGGCCGTCCTATATCCCCGGAAAACAAGATTGATGTGCCATCTCCGCACTTTATATGAATAAAACAGGCGCCAAGAATATGCCCGGCCCGGTGGAGTGTGAAAAACAATTCATCGCCCAAAGCATGCGGAAGGCCCCGATCAACGGCTTTGAAATATTGCAGGCACTCACGCGCTTCATCCTCCGTATAAAGCGGCAGGGCGGGATGGTGTGTTGAATAGCCGTGCCTATTAGCTGTATCGGCGTCTTCTTCCTGAATATGTCCGCTGTCGGGCAGAAGGATTTTGCACAAATCGAATGTGGCTTCCGAGCAATAAACAGGCCCCCTGAAACCAGCTTTCACCAGTTTTGGAATGTAGCCGCTATGATCCATGTGGGCATGCGTCAGCAAAAGAGTATCAATGGATGCCGGATTGACGGGCAATCTTTCCCAGTTGCGTAAGCGCAGATCTTTGCGGCCCTGGAATAAGCCGCAATCGATCATAATCTTACGGCCATCGCACTCCAGCAGATATTTGGAGCCTGTCACTGTTTCCGTTGCGCCGAGAAAGGTCAGTCTCATGGCTGTATCCCTTTGCCTGTTTCAATCGCAAACCATAGGGAAACACCGGCCAGAAGCAGGGACAGGGCGCGGCGCAGGACAAGACAAAGACGGGGATTATCAAGAAACTGGCGCGCGGCCCCTGCCAGAATGACAATAAAAGAATGAATCACCGTGGCAACAAGAACGTAAATAAAATTGAGCATTAAAGTCTGCGGCATAATGGGGCGGAAAGAATCAACGAAACCGGGAAGAATAGCAATATAAAACACAGCCGCTTTTGGGTTGAGCATATTCGTTATCAGGCCGCGGCGGAAAAATCGTGCATCCCCTTTTTTGGAGTCTGCTTTTCCCGGAGATGTTTCCCTGCCTGTGTTCCAGCCATCCCATGCCAGCCATAAAAGATATAAAACACCGCACCAGCGCAGTATTTGATATGCCAGAGCAGAGCTGGATATGAGTGCTGTGACACCAAAAGCTGCGGCCAGACCTGTGATAAAAAGCCCCAGCGCGACTCCTGCCACAGCGGCAAACCCAGCGCGTCGTCCATCGCTGATGCTGAGAATTGCCAGATAGGTCATATTCGGTCCCGGCGTGGATTCGATAATCAAGCAAGTCAGAATGAAGGATAAAAACATAATTTAAGTGACCTTGCTTCCCGCTATCCAACAATATTTTGGGGGGCTCCTCGCAGGAAAGCCATGATGTTTTCGCTGGTGGTGTGTAGAATCTTGTCGAGAGCTTCTTTTGTATAAAAAGCGCTATGCGGAGTGACGATCACATTCTTGTTATGCAGAAGAGCGTAGTCGGCCAGCAATGTTTCAAGATCATGCTTTTGGGAAAACGATTCGCGCAACAATTCAGCCTCCTCTCTGATAGCGGGCTCCTCGGGCAGAACATCAAGGCCTGCGGCCCTGACTTTACCGCTTTGCAACGCGCGGAGTAAAGCGCGGACATCGATCACTGGTCCCCGCGCGGTGTTAATAATAATGACACCGTCTTTCATAATAGAAAATTCCTTTTCCGACAGCATATGACGGGTTTTCGGGGTTCCCGGCACATGAAGCGAAATGATATCAGATTGAGACAGAAGCTGTTCAAAAGTGACGTAGGTAAGATCTGCGTTCTGATGCGGCTGGGTGTCATAGCCGAGCACGTTCATGCCAAAACCTTTGGCAATGCGGGCCGCGTGCAAACCGATTGTGCCGGTACCGATGATGCCCATTATCTTGCCATAGAGGTCAAAACCGCACAAACCCTTGAAGGAAAAATCACCTTCCCGTGTTCTTTGGGCGGCCTGGGGGATATGCCGGCTCAGGGCCAGCAGCAGGGCAAAAACATGCTCGGCAACCGTATGTTCGCCATAGGCGGGCACGTTACAGACGGCAATGCCGCGCTGGCGGCAGTAATCAAGATCGATGTGATCCGTTCCTGTGGAACGTGTGGCAATAAGTTTTAGATTTTTGAATTTTTCAAGAACGGGCTGGCGAAGATTTGAATAAATAAAGCATGAGATAATCCGGGTGTCTGCGTATTTATCCGCATTATCCTGATCAAGATTGTCGCTGGTCATCGTTATATCCAGGTTCCGGCATAATGGCCTTAGTGTGTCGGATTCCCAGTCTTCGATCTCGAAACAGACGATATTCATTGCTTTTCCTTTATTGTGCATTATAGCGGATAGCTGGCGGCAATCACGCAGGTCGAATCAGTTTCGACCGGGACTTATTGATATTAAGCGCATAGCAGGGAACAGGAACAGAGCGGGCTTTACGGTTCTCTGGTATCCGCGCCAGCAATATCTCCCTCTTTCACAGGAAGTTCATTTTTCTGTTCAGCAATAATTTCTTTTTGAGTTTCAGATAGCATTTCCACTCTCTAGACGTAGATATTACACTTTTTCTCTCCCACATAAAGATTAACCTAGAACACTCTCTGTGTCTAAACCCTCAACTCTTTGAATTTTGGGACAGTATGGACATGCCTTCCGGAGACAAAGAGGCCAAAAAGCCTCAAAGCCGAATGTCTCCGGAATGTCAGGAAACCTGGAAAAGGTGGTGGGAGGAAAGTGACTTGAACCTACGTAGCCAGACAATTTTCTTTCAGGCTGATGTCCTGCTTGCTCTCCGTCTCCCTTGAGGGGCCGCCCTGTCCAGGTCAGAAGGGCGGCCCCGGCAAGGAAGACATGCTTCCTTAATTGTTTGTGGTTTCATTTTCCTGAGCCGCCGGCTGACTGTCGCCAAACATGGCGGGCATCTCCGGTTTGTACCGTTTATACGGCGTCAAAAAAATTTGGATCACTGAATTTTGTTATTAAATAAATAGTTGAAAACAAATGTTTTTCTGAAATTCATAAAAAAGATGATCCGGCGGGCTGGCGCCAGCGTAAGAAAGATCAGGTTGGCGTCCTTCTCTTGACGGCAGAGCCCAACCCTTATTATCGGAGTGAAGTTTTTGTTGTTTTCTTGCTCAAAGAAAGGAGGGGATGACAATGAGAGCAACAGAAGAAAAGAAAGCAAAAGGGGAGATTTCAACAGTCGGAGACATCGCTGCTACACGCAAATGTCTCTCTTTCCATCCCGATCAGTTCATAAAAATTATTCTTACTGCCATGCAGAACGCGCGGACCGGGTGTGCCGGGGTCGTTGATGATAGCGGCAACCTTGTCGGCATGCTCACAGAACGCGAGATTCTCAGCCGCATCTTTGAAATGGTGGATGATCCTACCATTAACCGCCGCAATATCGGAAAGCATGTCGATGACATGACGGTACGAAATGTCATGATCGCAAATCCCAAAACCTTGAAGGCCGACACTGATATTGAGGATGCACTTGAGGTCATGACAAAACTGGGTTTCCGGTTCATGCCTGTAGTCAGTTATGATGGCCGCAAACTGGCAGGGCTTGTCGATGAGCGGGAGGTTGCTATCCATGTCAAAAACAGGCTGGACCGCATAAAGCGCGAGGCCGCCGAGAAGGAAGCTATCTTCTGTTCGTTATTTCGTGAGCCCTACGGTGCAAGTTTTGAATCCATATATAGCAACCAAACCTTGAGCCGTGAAAAAGGAGGTTAATGCGCCCAAAATGGGCCTGAGACCGAGTGTCTCCGAGTGTGCCAAAAATGAGGTCCCGCAAAACCCCGCGAACAGCGGGCTTTCTTAAGCATGTCTCTGGAATGTCAAGAAACCTAAGAAAAAGTGGTGGAGGGGGCAGGAATTGCAAAAACACGTTTTAACATGTTTTTGGTCTCGGCTGCGCCTCGACCTCGTCGCTTCGCTCCTCGCCCAAAATGCTATTCGCATTTTGTGAACCGGCAGGTTCATCCACTATGCCGCCTTAACCATTCAAAAGCCCCCATATGGAGGCTTTTGAATGGTGGAGGGGGCAGGATTTGAACCTGCGTAGCCCGAAGGCGCCAAATTTACAGTCTGGTGCGATTGACCGCTCCGCCACCCCTCCATCCGAGACGGCATAACGCCGACAAGAAAAGCGATTTTCCTTTTCCTGTCAAGTTTTTGGTGTGCCCCCGGCCCGAAAGCCGCTGAACGAGCCCGTCCGATAGTATTTGCTTTAATCTTTTCATATTGTTATATGTGACGGCCCGAAGCCCCTTACCACGGACCCAGTCATCTTATGAAGCACGGCAAGCCCCCTTATAAAGGCCGCAAGACCCGCCACCGTTCTGACGGCGGCGACAAAACGCATGGCGGCGGCTTTGCGCGCCGGGACGGTGATGGCCCGCGCGGCGGGCGCGCCGAAAAAAATGACCGGTATGCCGGGAACCGCGAGGAGCGGCCAGGTCGTGACCGGGAAGACCGGCGCAGCTGGCCCGGCAAAAAGGATTCAAGGCGGACTGAAAGGCCGCATGACCGTAGGGATGAGCGTCCCCCGAATGAGCGGGGGCGCGAGGATCATCGCGGCGAGCGTTCCGAAGGGCGCGGCGAAAAAAATGACCGCTATGCCGGGAACCGCGAACGGACGCCGGGCCGTGATCGGGAAAACCGGCGCAGCTGGGCCGGCAAAAAGGATTCCGGACGGTATGAAAGGCAACATGACCGTGGCGGGGATGAGCGTCCCCCGAATAAGCAGCGGCGCGAGGAACACCGCGGAGACCGTCCCGAAGGGCGCGGCGAAAAACGTTTCGAGAGGCGTGGCGAGCGCCCGGATAATAAATGGCAGAGCAAGGACCGGGGCGAGCGCAAAGGCGGCTGGCAGGGCAAGCGCGCTGATCGCGACTCTGCCGGGGATTCTGCCAGAGATTCTGACAGACGCTCCCACAGGCGTTTCGACCGGGGCCCGGACGAGCGGGGCGAAGGACGTCCCGAAAAACGTTTTAAGAAACGGGGTGAGCGCCCCGGCGCACATTTCCGCGAAGATCGCCGCCCGCACCGGGATCGCGACGACAGAAACGCCGCGCCCTCTGCTGCCGCATCTGAAAGAATAAGCGCCAGCCTGTGGGGTACGCATGCCGTGCGCGAGGCCTGGCTGAATCCCGCGCGGCACATCCGCACGCTGTATGTGACCGAACAGGCGCTGAAGGATTTTCAGCCGACGCTGCAGGAAGCTCAGGAGGCAGGCCTGGAACGGCCGGAGCCCAAACTGGTCGAAAGGGACGTGCTGGACCGCCCCTTACGCGACGCCGTTCACCAGGGCATCGCGCTTGATGCGGCGCCGCTGGATGAGATTTTTCTGCAGGACCTGATCATCCGCACGGAAACAGCGCAAAAAACCATTTTTGTCATGCTCGACCACGTCACCGACCCGCACAATGTCGGCGCGATCATGCGCTCGGCCGTCGCATTCGGCGCCACCGGCATGATCGTGCAAAGCCGCCATGCGCCCGAAGTCACGGGCACGCTGGCCAAGGCAGCATGCGGCGCCGTCGAACACCTGCCCGTGGCCTGCGAAACGAACCTGAGCCGGGCGATCGAGACGCTGCAAGAAGCGGGATTCATGGTCGTCGGCCTCGACGAGCGCGGCCCGGAAGAATTATCCCGCCTGCCCGCGTCCGATAAAGTTGTTCTGGTTCTGGGAGCGGAAGGCAAAGGCCTGCGCCAGAATCTGCGCGATCACTGCAACGCTCTTGTGCGCCTGCCCACAGGCGGCGCGATCCAAAGCCTGAACGTATCGAACGCCGCCGCAGTCGCGCTGTATGAAATCGTCAGAAAATCCTGAAGACATCCTGAAGAAAATTCAGGAAACGCCCGGCGCCGGTACCGGCGGCGATTTGTGTGCGGACATCGGCCGAGGCGCATGCGGCACGGACTTATCCAGCGAGTCGAGATAAAGATCGATCAGGCCGCGCGGCTCAACCCCGATAATATCCATCTTCGCTTCAAGAATACGAACGCCGGCGGGCGGGCGGATGACCCAGCGCCCTTTCGCATGATTGCCGAAATGACCGTCGGTGGTTACCAGGGAATAGACGGCCTGCCCGTTATAAAAGGGCGCGCGGGCCGCCGGGTTTGAAGGTGAAACCTCGATCTCGCCGCCGGACGGACTGACCAGCCTGATCTTCAGGGGAACGCCTTTTTCCTGTTCGTCGAATCGTATCATCAGGTTTGCACGCATGACGATGGCGTCCTCCGCCACATCCAGAGGATAAGCACGGATCCGTTTTGCGGCGGCGCGATGCGGATGGGCATCATCCCCGATGTTTTGATATTCATAGAGCGGCGAGCTCACGCGCTTTTCCTTTGTTGCCAGATCGGGATTTTCTTCCAGCACCGTCGCCATGATATCTGTGGTGGTGATATAGTCATCTTCGCCGACATAGCCGAAGCCGCCTTCGTAATCGTTGTGCAGAAGGCCACGCCCGTTATCGTGATAAAAAACGTCCTGGTAACCGCCCGTGCCCGTGGCCACCTGTTTAATCGGCCGCGCTGTCATCAGGGTCGCCGCCACGAGATCCTGCTCGGTGAGCTGCGCGTGACGCGCCCGGGCCGCGGCAATCATGCCCGCCATATGCGGCGTTGAAAATGATGTGCCGGCAATACCGGTAACAAAGCCCTGTGAATCTGCACCCTCCTTAGCCGCCTTATAGTCCGCCGCACTCACCAGGCATTCCACATAGGATTTTTTAACCTCGTCAGGGAAACCCATCTTCCAGAATGGATCGGCCAGCAAAACATCCTTGCCCGGAAATACGGCCCTATCGAAATCAGGATGACATTTCCTGACCTGATCGCTCATCATACTCATCTGTTCCTTGCAGCCTTTCTCACCCGTAAGGCCGCTCGTGTTCAGATATGCCTCACAGGCGGCGGCCCTGAACGTACTGGCAAAAACATCCTTGTCGGAATCGAATTTATCGTCCTGCGCCTTTTTATAGACAGAAGCGGCGTATTGGCGCATGCCCTCGCCCTGGCGGTAATACTGGTAGCGAAATCCTTCCTTGAAGGGGTTTGATGTCACGACGGAAGGGCCGGAGCGGCTGGACCAGTTGACGATATACTCTTCGCCGGTATTTGCGTCCCGCGCCGATTCACCCACGCGTAACATTGTATCGGCGCGGACGGCATGATTGGCGGAACCGCGCTCCAGAGCTATTTCCGGCTCATCGCCCTCATTTCCGGCGGCCCACACCAAAATGGCATGACTTTCACGCCAGAAAGCATCCGCCTTGTCGATATCCCTGCGCGTATAGATGCTCCCGCCGGATACATTGTCCGTCTGATCTCCCTTGATGGCATATATTTCGCTGAGCGAAATAATGTCCGCGTTGCCAAACAGCGCTCTGGTCTGCGGATCGTCAAGGTCGAAGGTTCCCTGCTGCCAGTTTTCGGGCCGCTCAAGAAGTTTAACGGGAATTGTTTTGTCCGCCAGCCGGTTCGCCGTAAAATCCAGAATGGCGGCAGCGGCTTCACCATGACGCGAATTGGATTCGCTGACAGTCTCTTCAGACTTGAGAAAAAGCTCGTCCCTGATCCGGCTTTTTGATTCGATCTGTACCGCTTTGACGCCGGATGAACGCAGATGTCTTTTCAGCTTGTAACCTCCGAACTCGCGAAACGGCGTCGAGTCCTGCAGCATCTTTTTCCACAATTTCTGGCCCATGGGGTCCTGTCCCATGAGCCTGGCAGCGGGCGCCGGCGAAGGCTTTATGGCCCGTATGCCGGAAACAGTGGCACAGCCGACAACGCCCGCCAGCGCCGTGGTCGCGAGCAGTGCGCTAAAACCATATCCGTGACGCACACTGAAATTTTTGCGCATTGTTTGCCGCAGCCCTGTTCAAGTTTTTTTGTTTCTTAGATCCTGTTTTACAAAGATTTTTTGCAACTTTACAACAGTTTTAATGATTATGTCAAAGAAAAGAGGTGGATTTAGGGGATTCCGGCTGGATTCACAGGGAAATCTTCGCCATTGTGGCGTCAATGGCGAAAACAGCGGAAAAATCAAATGCAGAGCAGGACGAGCTCTATCTCGTCGATGGCTCGGGCTATATTTTCCGGGCTTATTACGCCCTCCCCCAGAACCTGACCAACCCCGAAGGCATCCCCGTCGGCGCCGTGCTTGGTTTCTGCAACATGCTGATCAAGCTGCTGACTGATCTGCATGCGCCTTATATCGCCGTTATTTTCGACGCGGCGCGCCGCAACTACCGCAACGACATATATCCTGAGTACAAAGCCAATCGCGACGAAACGCCGCCGGAACTGATTCCGCAGTTTCCCCTGATCCGGGAAGCGACCAAGGCTGTTGGAATTCCGGCGCTGGAGCTTGACGGGTTCGAAGCCGACGACCTGATCGCCGCCTATGCCAAAAGCGCGCAGGCGCAGGGCCGCAAGGTAACCATCGTCGGCACTGACAAAGACCTGATGCAGCTGGTCAATGACGATGTCCGGCTTTACGACCCGATCAAGACGAAGTTTCTGGGCCGCGAAGACGTCATCGAAAAATTTGGCGTGCCGCCGGAGCGTGTAATCGACGTCCAGGCACTGGCTGGTGATTCAACAGACAACGTTCCCGGGGTTCCGGGAATTGGCATCAAAACCGCAGCACAACTGATCACCGAATATGGCGACCTTGAAACACTGCTGAACCGCGCCGATGGCATTAAGCAGCCCAAGCGCCGCGAGGCGCTGATTGCCAACCGGGAACTAGCCTTGATTTCCAAGCAACTGGTAACGCTGAATGCGGAAACGCCGCTGCCTCTGCCGCTTGAGGAAATGCGCGCGCGCGACCCACACACGCCCGAACTGGCTGATTTCCTGCGGCGACAGGGATTCAAATCCGTCCTAGCGCGGCTGGGCCATGCACCGTCACCTGAGCCAGCGCCGGCCGATAAGACAGCACCATACAAAAAATCATTTGCCGACCCTGAGAAGAGCGCGCCCCCACCACTGCCGACAACGGGCGGTGCGGCGACGCTGCCCCCGCCAGAACAAAACAAATACACCCTGATCACTGACATAAAAACGCTCAAAAGCTGGATCGCGCGCGCTTACGAAACCGGCCTTCTGGCCATCGATACGGAGACGACGGGCCTCACACCCGCCAAGGCTTCCCTGATCGGTATATCGCTGAGCACCGACATAGGATCGGGCGCTTACATTCCTCTAGGCCATGCACCACTTCCCGATCTTCTGGGCGAAACGAGAGGGAAGATCGAGCAGCTGCCGCTGGGTGAAGTTATCTCCCTGCTCAAGCCCGCTCTGGAAGACCGCGCCGTTCTGAAGATTGGCCACAATATAAAATATGACTGGCAGATGCTGGCCGCACACGGCATTGAAATGACACCCTGCGACGATACCATGCTGATATCCTACGTTCTCGACGGCAGCACGCACGGGCACGGCATGGACGAGCTATCCCTGCTGTTCTGCGGCCACAAAACCATCACCTATGACGAGGTAACAGGCACCGGCAAGAGCCGCATCAGCTTCGCCCACGTGCCGCTGGACAAGGCGCGCGATTATGCGGCGGAGGATGCCGAGATCACGCGCCGCCTGCATGCCATACTCAAGCCCCGGCTGGCGCAGGAACATATGATCAGCGTCTATGAAGATATCGAGCGCCCTCTGATCCCCATCATCGCGCGTATGGAAATGACGGGCATCAAGGTCGATCCCTCCCTTCTCAAAAGCCTGTCGCAGGATTTCGGCACCCGCCTGCACGCGCTGGAGGAGGAGATACAAAAACAAGTGGGGCACCCCTTCAACGTCGGCTCACCCAAGCAGCTGGGTGTCGTCCTGTTCGATGAAATGGGCCTGCCGGGCGGCACAAAAACCAAGACCGGGGACTGGTCCACCGCTGCCGATGTGCTCGAGGATCTGGCCGCGCAGGGCCATGAGATCGTCCAGAAAATCCTGGACTGGCGGCAACTGGCCAAGCTGAAATCGACCTATGCCGACGCGCTCCTGGACGAGATCAATCCGAAGACCGGCCGCGTACATACCTCGTTTCACATGACCGGCACCAACACCGGCCGGCTGGCCTCCAGCGATCCGAACCTGCAGAACATTCCGATTCGCACCGAGGAAGGACGCAAGATCCGCGGCGCTTTCGTAGCAGAAAAAGGCTGGAAGCTTCTGTCCGTTGACTATTCGCAGGTAGAGTTGCGGCTGGCCGCCGAACTGGCCGGGGTCGACGCCCTGAAAGAAGCCTTCAGAAACCATGTCGATATTCACGCACTGACTGCAAGCCAGGTCTTCGGTGTCCCGCTTGAAAAAGTGTCGGCCGATCTGCGCCGACAGGCCAAGGCCGTTAATTTCGGCATTATTTACGGCATATCCGGCTGGGGCCTGGCCAAGCAGCTGGGCTGCGCCCCCGCCGAGGCCAACCAGTTTATCCACGCCTATCTCAAGCGCTTCCATCAGATTCAGTCCTATATGGAAGAGAGAAAGGAAGAGGCGCGCAAGAGCGGGTTCGTACGCACGCTTTACGGACGCAAGTGCGTGGTCGCCAATATCAACGCCAAAAACCCGGCCCAGCGCAACTTCGCCGAACGGCAGGCCATCAACGCGCCGCTGCAGGGCACGGCAGCCGACATCATGAAAAAGGCTATGGCAAAAATTCCGGGCGCCCTGAAAGAAGCCGGACTGAAAGCACGGCTTTTGCTCCAGGTGCACGACGAACTGGTTCTGGAGGCGCCGGAGGAGGAGGCAGGGACAACTGCCGATCTGGTGCGTTATATCATGCAGGGCGTGGCTGATATCGGTGTGCCGCTGGAAGCCGAGGCCGGAACCGGCGATTCATGGGCCTCCGCTCATTGAAAAAACCCGCCGAAAATGCTTATGAAACAATTCCGAACAGGCCAAATCGCTTGCGCGCGGCCTGAATCCCGCCTAATAATGTGGTTTCGGCAATAACAGCTTGAGGAGAAATGACTATTCGCAAACCAAATTTACCACCGCGCAAGGATGATGGTCCCCGCGTTAACGAGCAGATCAGGACAGATAAAATCCGCCTGATCGGCGCCGACGGCAGCCAGGTAGGTGTCGTCAGCGTCAAGGAAGGCCTTCTGGCCGCCGAGGAGGCTGGACTCGATCTGGTCGAGATTTCGCCCAATGCCGATCCGCCGGTTTGCAAAGTCATGGACTACGGCAAGTTCAAATACGAACAGCAGAAAAAAGCCAACGAGGCTCGCAAAAAGCAAAAAGTCATAGAGATCAAGGAGATCAAGGTCCGCCCGACGATCGAAGAGCATGACTATAACGTCAAAATGCGCAGCGCGCGTCGCTTTCTCGAGGAAGGAAACAAGGTTAAGGTGACCCTGCGCTACCGCGGCCGGGAAATGTCGCACCAGGAACTGGGCATGGAAATCCTGAACCGCATGTGCAAGGAACTTGAGGATCTGGGCAAGCTGGAAATGACCCCCCGGACCGAAGGCCGCCAGGTCATGATGATCCTGGCACCGAACGCCTGACCGGCGCGGTTGGGCACAAATCCGAAGCCCGCGACCTCTGACTCAAGACGGGGGAACAGATGACGGATTTTTATCCGGACAGCTATTATAGCCGCACGCTGAACGAAAACGCGGCGCGCCCGGCCCTCGAAAGCGCCGTTGAAAGCGATGTCTGCATCATTGGCGGCGGGCTGGCGGGGTTATGTGTCGCCCTGAGCCTTCTGGAACGAGGCAAAAAAGCTGTCATTCTTGAACAAAAACGGGTCGGCTGGGGCGCCTCGGGCCTGAATGGCGGATTCGTGCTGGGAGGCTTTACCAAGGCGCCGGCGCGCCTGATCGAAAAAGTCGGTCCGGCCCATGCCCGCGCGCTTTATGCCCTCACGACCAAAGCGCGCGGCCTGATAAAAAGCCGCATTGCCGAGCATGGTATTTCCTGCGATCTGCGGGAAGGCCATATGGAGGTTTCGTGGCACGACAATCCCGGCACCCTGAAAGAAGAAGAGATTTTTATGCGGGAGAAGCTGGGGGAATCCCCTGAGTTTTGGCCCCGCGAAAAAGTGCGTGATTCCTATCACTCATCCCGATATTACGACGCGCTGTTCTATCCCGATTTTTTTCATCTTCATCCCCTGAACTATCTGCGCGGCCTGGCCACCGCCATAGAGAAAAAAGGCGGGAAGATATTCGAAGGCTCCGCCGCCACGGCCCTGAAGGAAACGCCGGGCGGAATTACAGTGAGCACCGCGCGTGGCAGCGTAAAGGCCGCGCAGGTTATTCTGTGCGGCTCGGCGCTGCTGAAAAACGTGGAGCGGAAACTGGCCCGCTCTCTGGTGCCCGTCAATTCTTATATCGCCGTCACGGAACCCCTTCCGGCCGGGACTCTGAAAAAAGCGATTGAAAAACCTTACTCCGTAGCAGACGACCGCTGGGCGGGGGATTATTACCGCCCCCTGCCGGACAACAGCCTGCAATGGGGCGGGCGCATTGGCCTGAGCCGCCAGCCACCGACCGACCTGGGGCGGCTGATGCTGGCCGATATTCTTGATATCTATCCGCAACTGGAAGGCGTAAAAATCCGCATGACCTGGTCCGGGATCATGGCGCACACCCTGCACCGCATGCCGCATATCCGCCCGCTGCGGCCGGGCGTCTGGGCCTGCAGCAATTTCGGCAGCTACGGCCTGGCGCAGACCGCCGCCGCAGGTGAGGTTGTCGCCAGTGCCATTGCCGAAGGCGGCGAAACCTACAAGCTGTTTGAGCCCTTTGGTCTTTTCTGGACAGGCGGCATCCTCGGCACTTATGCGGCGCAGGCGCTTTATTTCAGCTACATGATAAAAAATAAACTCACCGGCATAGCCGCCAAAAGAAAAAAATGACCGGAAAGCTTGAAACCATATATGCGCAGACACTGACCGGAGGCCTGACCCGGCCCCGTCTGGAAGAAAATTTATCGGCGGATGTATGCGTCATCGGCGGCGGACTGGCGGGAATCAATGTCGCGCTCGGACTTGTCCAGCGCGGCAAAAGTGTCGTTCTGCTCGAAAGCCGCTGTCTGGGCTGGGGAGCGTCGGGGCGAAATGGCGGCTTTGTCCTCGGCGGCTATGCCGCGGGGCCTTATGAGCTTTACAAAAAACTGGGTGCGTCGCAAGCGCGGCAGATTTATGGCCTGACGCTAAGCGCGCTCAAGCTCATTCGTCAGCGCGCCAAAGACTTCGGCATTCCCTGTGATATTACGGATGGCCACCTGAAGTGCTCATGGTACGACGAGCCCGAATCCCAGAAAAAGACCGTGGATTTCCTGAAGGAAAACTTTGGCGAGAACATTGAGTTCTGGCCGCGCGAAAAAGTGCGCGACGTCTGCCGCACGGACCGCTATTACGATGCTTATTTCTATCCTGGTTATTTTCACATGAATCCCCTGGGCTATATCCAGGGGCTGGCCGGCGTCATAGAAAGCAAAGGCGGGCGTATTTTTGAATACTCCCCCGCGCTGGCGGTTGAGGAAACGTCTTCCGGCTCCCGCGTCAAAACAGCCTCCGGCACCGTGCATGCCGCACATATCGTCTATTGCGGGTCGGCCTATTTCAACGGCCTTGAAAAGCGCCTGAGCCGCGCCTGCCTGCCCGTTTCCACCTATGTCATGGTGACAGAGCCCCTGAGCCGCGAGAAAATGGCCTCCGCTATCACGAAGCCTTATGCCATACGCGATACGCGCTGGACCGACGATTATTACCGCATCCTGCCCGACAACAGTCTGCTTTGGGGCGGCCGCGTCGGGCTGGGTACGCGCGTTCCTGCGAACCTCGACCGGGCCATGCTGGGCGACCTGCTGAAAATCTATCCGCAACTCGAGGGCGTGCGGGTAAAATCGGCATGGGCGGGAATCATGGGCTATACCACTCACAAAATGCCGCATATCGGCCGCCTGCGCGACGGCGTCTGGTCCTGCACGAATTTCGGCGGCAACGGGTTGGGGCCGACAACGGCGGGCGGCGAGATGATCGCGGCCGCGATCGCCCAAGGCGACGAAACCTATAAGCTATTCGAGCGTTTTGGCCATCAATGGACCGGCGGACCGCTGGGGCCTCTGGTTGCGCAGGGCGTTTATTACAGCTGGGGTATAGCCGATGCGCTGCACGAAACGGGCAATGCCTTCAAGCGCGCGCAGCGCAAAAAAGCCGCCGCACGCAGGACGGCGCGCTAACCTTCAAGAAGCCCTTCAATAAGAAAAAGAGATCAAATAACGGATTCGGCCCAGGTGGAAAGCTGGGTTTTTGACATGCCGCCCACGCGCGTATCGACCAGCTGGCCGTCGCGGAAGATCATGAATGTTGGAATACCGCGCACGCCATACTTGGTGGGTGTATTGGGATTATCGTCGATATTAATCTTGACGACCTTAAGCTTGCCGCCCAGCTGCCCGGCCAGTTCATCGACCAGCGGCGCCATGGCCTTGCAGGGCCCGCACCACTCCGCATAGAAATCCACCATCACGGGCTGGGAGGCTTTAAGGACTTCGGATTCAAAGCTGCCATCAGATACGCTTATGCCGGACATGGGATGCCTTTCGCTTGGAAGAAATCGGGTTCTTTAATGGAGTATGGGACCGCACCCCGGCAGGTTCAAGCGGCACAATGCCGCCCGTCCACAACCGCCTGAAGCATATTTTCCTTAATTATGTCCGCCTTAGGGTGCCGGGAAAAGCAGCTCCAGAAGATGCGGGCCGTCGGTCCAGAGCAGAAAACAGCGTACGGCCCTGCCTTTATATATATTAGATACAATGTCTCTATAAAGTTTCATTTGTTGCCGGTAAAGGGGCGGTACATCCTTTTCATGAACCGGCGGCGGTCGGTTGGTTTTGTAATCGACGATCCAGACTTCCCGCTCCCGCACGACCAGGCGGTCGATCTGGCCGCTGATCAGACGCCCCCCGGCCATGCCCGTCACCGGCACTTCCGCCTGCGAGTCCGGACCGAACAGCGGCATACCGGCCGGGTCGTTTAAAATCGTCAGCGTTTCCCGCGCCACGCCGGCGCGCACCGGCTCCGGCAGATCGGCAGCATAGACATTCACGAAACGATGCGCGGCTTCGGCCCGCTCTTCCGGCATTACGCCGGGAAGAAACTGCAAGAGACGGTGCGTGACTACGCCGCGCCGGAAACGGTATTCGTCGCCAACGCTATCCAGAGGCGAGCGCGCCGGCACGGATTTTTCGGCGGGCCGCGACGGCATCAGCGGCCGCGGCGGATCGGATTCCACAGGTGCCGGACGGCGCAACCAGGGATATTTTTCAGGATCGGGCGCTGCCCTCGTTTCCGGTGCTTGCCTTGATTCCGCAACAGGCTCTGAATCTTTTTGTGTGCCGGAAAAACGGGTCAGGAGCGGCTCATCTTCCAACCCCTCTTCCGTCGCTGCCGACGGCGGCCAATGCCGGGACTCGAATGCCTGCGTCTTGATTCCGGGAAGACGCCCCAACGCGCGGCTCATGTAGTTGTACCAGCTGTCCTCATTGTGTCCGCGCCGGCCCGTATATCCCGCTATATAAAGGCGGTCTTCCGCGCGGGTCAGAGCGACATAGAGAAGCCGCCGGTATTCTTCGTCCTGCCGGTCGGCAAAACGGTTATAGATGTCCGTATAGACACGGCTGTCGAGCGTTTTGCGCGGCGACCATACAGGCATTGACAGACCGGATTTATCGGGCCAGATGAGGCGCTGCGCGTTTTCACCGGCCGGCAGACGCGTAATGCGTGTTGTATCCGGCAAAATGACGATCGGCGCCTGAAGGCCTTTGGCCCCGTGCACGGTCATGATACGAACGCGGCCGCCTGAAGATTCCTGCTCGCGCTTGATCTCCGTGTCGCCCTGCTCCAGCGCCCGCAAAAACCCCTGCAGCGCCGCGATGTGATTCGCTTCAAATTTCAGCGCGGCGTTCAGAAACTCATCCAGCGGATCGAGCGCCTCAGCACCCAGATGCCCGCAAATCGCATGCAGGCCGCTGACCGGATCAGCCGGGCACGGCATCTGAAGCAGATGACTGAAAAACTCATAAGGGGGCTCAGCAGCTGCGCGGCGAATCAGATCGCGCAGCCAGGAGAGCAAAAGGACATCTCCCGCCGCAACCAGATGCGCCCACAGGCTTTGCCCCGGCAGGCGCCCGGTGGCCATCGCTTCGAGCTGTTCGTCGGTCCAGCCAATGAAAGGCGATTTCAGAAGACAGGCCAGACCTAAGTCATCTTCTGGCAACAATGCAACCTGAGAGGCTACAACCAGATCGCGGACGGCC
>JANWLB010000008.1 GCA_025451095.1 Alphaproteobacteria bacterium | reverse complement strand
TTTTCTGCGCTGGCGCTGGTTGCAGCACGCGGTCTGGCGCCCGCCCGTGGCCTGTTTGTTCCGCGCTCTCCGCTTCTGGTTCTTGTCGCCGCCCTCTGGCTGCTCACCGGCGCCAGCATTTTCTGGTCGCGTATTCCCAGCCTGAGTATCGAGGCCTTTTTCACCTTCAGCCTGTTTCCCGTCAGCCTGCTTATTTTTCTGTTTCACGATGGCCGGCAAAAATTGTTCCGTCTGTGCACGGCGGGCGCGGCCCTCATTCTGGGCGGCCTCGCGCTATGGGCGCTGGCACAGCACTTCTTCTTCCCGCAGTTTCTCGATCACGGCTATGTGCGCCATCCCTTCGCCAACCCCAACAGCTTCGCTGCCCTTCTGGCCCTGGGGGTTTTCCCGGCGCTGGGCAGCGCGCTGAGCTTGCGCAACCCCGGAGCCCGCCATGGCGCGTTTATCCTCGCCGGTGTTTTTCTGGCAGCGCTTGCCGTCATCGGAGGGCGCGGCGTTTTTCTGGCACTGGTCGCAATGAGCCCCGCCTTTGCCGTCCTGCTTCGCAGGCTTTTGCGCCCCAAAAAGGCGGCGCTTGTTTTCTCGGCGCTTCTTTCTGTCGCCGTTCTAACTCTGCTGCTGCCGACCGGGCAGGGGCATCTCTTTGCACGGCTGACAAACGTTGGGTCAGTTCTTGAGTCCGTGCAGGCCCGCTTCGCCCTGTGGCACGGCACAGCGAATCTGATCGCCGATCATCCGCTGGCGGGCACCGGGATCGGCACGTTCGCCTTTTATTATCCCGCCCACAGAACTTTTGGGGATACCGTCTCCTCCGGCACGATGGCGCACAGTGACCCGCTTCAGCTCGCGGCGGAAATGGGCCTGGGCGCCACGGTTTTGTTTTACGCCCTGGCGACAGGCGCCGCGACGCGGATGCGGCGCACTTTACGCGCCTGCCCGCCTTATTCCGACGGGCGGCTGTGGCCGGTGGCCCTGTTCTGCGCGCTAGGACTTCTGGCCCTTCACGCGCATATCGATTTCGATCTCTACAGCGCGCCCATCCTTTGCCTGCTGGGGCTTTTGTTCGCGTTCTGGCACGAGGAAACGGGCAAGCCGCTGCTTGAAAGCAGGATCAGGCTCGCTTTGCCTTTCCGTGCCGGCGCCGATTCCACAGCGGCGTGGGCGGCCGTCCTTCTGCCGACTCTGGCGCTACTGATTCTGGCGCAGGGCGTATTCATGGGCGACTATCACGCAAGGCGGGCAACAGTTCTGGCCTTGCAGGGCGATCTGAACGGATTCGCCGCCGCCGTGAACCGCTCCGCCAGTGCCGGATTTGATTTAAGCGCACAGCCCTACATGCTGGGCGCTGCCGCCCCGCTGGGCGCTCTGGAAAGCGCCGCCTTCATGATTCCCGATGCGGAAGCCCAAAAACTGAAACAGCGGGCAGAAGGGCTTCTGGACAAGGCGGCGGCGCGCAACCCGATGCTCTCGGATATTTTCTATATGCGGGCACGGCTCAGCCTGTATGCCGGCACGCCGGCAGAGCAGGAAAAGGGGCTGCTGAAAGCCCTGGCTCTCAACCCGCAGCATGTGCAGGCCCGCATGATGCTGGCGCAGCTTTATCTGCGGCAGAAAAAAGAGCGCGCGGCCTTCGATACGCTCAAAGCAGGACTTCCCTGGCCGGTCGCGGCGGGGGTGGCTTCGTCCTATTATACGCTGCTGGCCGGACTGGCGCAGAAAATGGGCGATGAGCCGACGGCACAGGCGGCTCTTAAAAAACGGGAGCGCGCCGCACAAAAATACACAAAAAAAGAGACGACATATGCGGGCCGGGAGTCAGACGCCCCTTAAGCCGCTTATCCACAGCATTCTTTCGCAAGACTTTGAGAATCCTATAGATTCCTCATAGCTGAATATGCGAATCATTGAGGGAGCGAATATGCAAGCTCTTGCCTTCCCCCTGCGGACCTGCCAGTGATAGTTCATGAGTAAAGAAGACGAAATTCTGCGCTACGATAAAATGGTTGAACAGGCTCTGCGCGGCGTCGTACGCCAGGCGATTGAAGAGGTCATGGAAGACGGCTTGCCCGGCGACCATCACTTCTACATCACCTTCATGACCGATTTTCCCGGTGTCGAGATTCCCGACTATCTTCGCGACCGTTACCCCGGCGAAATGACGATTGTGCTGCAGTACCAATTTTACGACTTGTCGGTGAACAAGGAAAAGATGGGCGTTACGCTGTCCTTTAACAACGTGCCCGAGCGTCTGAGCATTCCGCTGAGCGCCATCACCATATTCGCCGACCCTTCCGTCAATTTTGCCCTGCAGTTCCAGCCCCTGGGCGACGATGGCGGACCTGACCTCGATCCTGATGAGCCCGAAGAGGAAGAAGAAGGCGACAAAGGCAAAAAAGGCAAAGGCAGCAAGACCGGAGAAGTTGTCTCCCTCGATAAATTCCGTAAAAAATAGGCCGGATCTGCCCTTATTCCCTCTCCTCAGGATCGGACATGAGCTTCTGGCGACCCGACATCGACCCCGACCATGAACCGCACAAGGTCCTGATCAAGCGCGATGAGCTGGCCGACCCGACACGGGAAAACCGCGTTGTGCCCTTCAAGGTTTACTATCCGGTCGCGCACAGCCTCGACCATCTGCCGGTCATCCTGTGGTCGCATGGACTGGGCGGCAGCCGCGACGGCGCGGCCTTCCTGGCCCGTTTCATCGCCAGTCACGGCTATGTCGTTGTTAACGTCCAGCACCCGGGAACCGATACCAGCCTGTGGGAAGGAAAGCCCGGCCACCCCTGGGACGTCATACGCGCCACTCCTATTCCACGGCACGCCACGCTCAACCGCATGCGGGACATTCCCTTTATTCTCGCCCGCCTGCCCGGCTGGGCAGAGGCGCATCCCGACATTGCCCGGCATATGGACATGTCCCGCATGGGCATGTCGGGGCATTCTTTCGGCGCCCTGACGACGCAGGTGATGGCTGGCCAGGGATGTCCCGACGAAAGCGGGAAGCTTGTTTCCCTAAAGGAAGAACGGTTTCTTGCCGGCATCCTGTATAGCCCCGTCCCGGTCCGGCACCTGACCGACGAGCCCAGCGAGAAAGTGTTCGGCTCCATCACCCTCCCGCTTCTGCATATGACCGGCACGCACGACAAAAGCCCGATCGAGAATTTCGGCTACAGGGAGCGGCTGGTCGTCTATGAGAACGCCCACAGGGCACCGCAGGAGCTTCTGGTCCTTGACGCCGCCGACCACATGGTTTTCGCCGGCAGCCGTGGCCAGCTGGCTGAGACGGCCTTGCGCAAAAAACACGAGGCACACATCAAGGTCATCTCCTTCGCCTATTGGGATGCCATGCTGCGGCAGGATAAAAAAGCCAGGGATTGGCTTAACGGCGCCGGGGTGCAGGACTATATAAAGGGCTCCGGCTTCTACAGCCATAAACCCGGGGAATATCCGCCATGAGCGATTTGCATGCCGTAGAAATTAAAAATCTAAACAAAATCTACCGCGCGAACCGCAAAAGCGGCGAGAAGAAGGCGCTGGAGAATATCAGCCTGACCATCCCGCGAGGCTGCATCTTTGGCCTTCTCGGCCCGAACGGCGCCGGCAAATCGACGCTGATCAATATTCTGGCCGGGCTGGTTCTCAAAACCGAAGGAGAGGTTAAAATTGCGGGCATCGACATTGACAAGGATCCGCGCCGCGCCCGGTCCGGCATTGGCGTCGTGCCGCAGGAAACCAATTATGACCCGTTCTTCACGCCCCGGCAGCTTCTGGACATCCAGGCCGGGCTTTACGGCGTACCCAAGGCCCGGCGACGCTCCCTCGAACTGCTGGAGATGGTGGGGCTGGCGGATAAGGCCGAAGCCTACACCCGCACGCTTTCCGGCGGCATGCGGCGGCGCCTGATGGTCGCCAAAGCCATGGTCCACAGCCCCCCGGTGCTTGTGCTGGATGAGCCTACGGCAGGCGTTGACATCGAATTACGCCAGCAATTATGGGACAATGTGAAAGCTCTGAACCGGCAGGGCGTGACCATCCTGCTGACCACCCATTATCTTAAGGAAGCTGAGGCGCTGTGCGACACGCTGGCGATTATCAACCAGGGCCGCATCGTGGCGCTTGAGGAGAAAGAGGTTCTGCTGGCCCGCATCGACAAGAAGGAGATCGTCTTCCGTCTTGACCGCGAAATCAAAGAGATTCCGGCTGCTCTGGCGCCCTTCCACGCCGAGCAGCAGGGCCGTCGCTCCCTTAAATGCCGCTACAGCCCCGCCGACGGCGCCGTTGGCGGCATGATCGCCGCGCTGCAGGCCGCCGGCTACGCCATCTCCGACATCTCGACGGATGAAAGCGACCTTGAGGAGGTTTTTCTCCAGCTCACCCGCGTGGCCTGAGCACCGCCCGCGGCGAAAAAATTTTTCCTGCCGTTAATTTTTTGTTGGAAATTTTTGTAATAGTGTATAATAAAACCGTGCGCACGTGCCGATGGCCCCCAGGCCTATCTCTGGAAGCAGGTTATGCAACGACGCGAATAACCTTAACGGGGGTAGGTTCCCCCACTTGTTTGCAGTATGAACTTGAAGGGTTGTTTGCCGATGATGAGCTTCGAAGCACAATGGGGCCACGAGCCCCCTATACCCGACAATCAACGACGCTTCTGCATGAATGGTCTTTTTAAACCATCTGCCTTGGCTGTCGCAGGTGGTTTTTTCGTATGCGCGTGCAGCGCACGGAGAGCCGTATGACAAACGCAAGCCCGAACCGCATCGCAAAGGCGCTGCCCCGCCGCAACTTCCACCCTGCGCAAGCCCGCCACATCGGCACGATCGAGGAGCTGGTCGCTGAACTGCGCCCCGTGCTGCCGCTTTACGTGCTGCGCCCCGAGATTCTGGCGCAGAAGGCACAGGAATTCAAAGCCCTGTTCCCGGGCGACGTCATGTACGCCGTCAAGGTGAATCCTGAAAAACTGGTCCTGCAGACCCTGCACCGCAATGGGATCAACGCCTTTGACGTCGCCTCGATCGAGGAAGTGCGCCTGACCGCGCGCGCCGCGCCCAAGGCCAAGCTTTACTTCATGCACCCGGTCAAATCGCCGGAGGCGATCCGTGAGGCCTATGCCGCCTATGGTGTAAGGGCCTTCGTCCTGGATACGCAGGACGAGCTTTACAAGATCCTGCAGGCAACCGATCTGGCACCGGATCTTGAGCTGTTCGTTCGTATCGGCCTGCCCAAAAACGAGTCCGCCGCCATAGATTTCTCCGCTAAATTCGGCGCTTCTCCGGAAGATGCCGTGCTTCTTCTCCGGCAGGCGCGGGCTGTCAGCACAAAACTGGGCCTCTGCTTCCATATCGGGTCACAAACCCTCGACCCGCGCGCCTACGAAAAGGCCATAGGCATTTCCGCCAAGGCCATAGCAGATTCCGGCGTCAAAGTGGACGTATTGGATATTGGTGGCGGTTTTCCGGCAGCCTATCCCGGCGAGGCTCCCCCGCCCCTGACACGCTATATGAAGGCGATTGCCGAAGCCATTCGCAAAAACGGCCTGGAAGACCTGCCCTTGCTCAGCGAGCCGGGGCGCGTGCTTGTTGCCCCTGCCGGCTCCCTTGTCGTGCGCGTCGAGCAACGCCGCGGCGACCTCCTCTATATCAACGATGGTACATATGGCGGACTTTTTGACGCTGGACCACCACTGAACACAAAGTTTCCTGTCCGGGCGCTGCGCCCCGACAAGCCTAAAGGGAAAGCGCCCCTGGCGCCTTTCCGTTTTGCCGGGCCGACCTGCGATTCTCTGGACATGATGCCGGGACCTTTCATGCTGCCCGACGACATGGCCACAGGCGATTGGATCGAGATCCAAAATCTGGGTGCCTATAGCATCACGATACGCGGCAATTTTAACGGGTTCGGGAAATGCGCCACGGCCGCGTTGTACAGCCAGCCGCCCGTCACAAAAACCAAGAGGCTGCCTGCGGAAAGCCGGCAGAAAACATAATGATCCCGTTTATAAAAAACAAAAAAAAGGCTGTGTCCAACCGCAAGGCCGATCTTCTGGCCACGCCTGTCGAACACATCGACATCACCAGCTTCGATGCCCGGCCCATTATCGATTCGATGAAAAAGATGTCGTTCACCTCGCGCGATCTGGCACGCGCGACCGAAATATATAATGCCATGCTGGCCGATCCTGATTGCGCGATCATCCTGACTCTGGCGGGATCCACCTCCGCCGGCGGCTGCATGGACATGTACGCCGACATGATTAAAAACAACATGATTGACGCCATCGTCTCCACCGGCGCCGCCATCGTCGATATGGATTTTTTCGAGGGGCTGGGCTTCAAGCACTATCAGGGCAGCCCGGCCGTCGACGACCGCGAGCTGCGCGATCTTTACATTGACCGCATCTACGACACTTATATCGACGAGGACGACGTTCAACCCACGGATCATACGGGCCGCGCCATGGGCGACAGCCGGGGGCGGGGCGCGGCGTCGCGCCGCGTAGGGTGGGGGGGGGGGGGCGATGCGCGGGGCGGGCCGGGCGGG
>JANWLB010000007.1 GCA_025451095.1 Alphaproteobacteria bacterium | reverse complement strand
GCACCTTCTCTCGCCTGAGAACTCACGAATAAATCAGCGTGTTCCCGCAGGAACCTGCACCGCAGGCATGCCCGCTGCGGGAGCGACGGGCGATGCCGTCATTTTAAGAAGATCGGCCTCAAGCGGCACAGCGCGTTTGACATCCCCGACCGCACCCAGCTTGGGCACGGGCTGGCCATCGACGATAAATTCGAGCGCCCCCGCGTTACCCATATCCATTTTCAGTCCGGGTTCATCCGGGACAATATAGCTATCGCCCGGCTTCAGGATGCGCGAGAGAAGAGGCTTGTGCTGGGCGTTGCGGATTTCCACCCATACGCTGTCAATCACCTTGATCACGATACGCCCGGACGGAACCGCCTGCGCTCCCGCCGCCGAATCCGCTCTGGTTTCATCCGCGACCCGCACCAGAACCTCCGCCATGGCATCTTCCAGCGGCGGTTGTTCCGAGGGCGTGGCCTGCGCCCCCCCTCCGGTAATCGAGGCCACAGAGGGTATACCCGAAATTCCGTTACTGCCGCCCATGCTCCAGATCGAGACAATGCCCAGAAGCGCGACCAGGACGGCGAAAGAGCCGCCAAGAATATAAAAGTTGGGAACCTTGCTTTCGGAGGCCGGGGCCGGGAAATGAAGTTCCGGCCGAACGCGGGTCCCGCCCGACTGCGACTTGAACAGATGCACCATCCGGTTGCCGTCCAGCCCCAAATATTCGGCATAGGCGCGCACGAAGCCGATGGCATAAACCCGCCCCGGCAGGGTCTCCGTCCGGCCTTCCTCAACGGCGGCCAGCTGGCCCGCGCGGATGCGCAGGGCATCGGCCACATCCTTCAGGCTCAGATTATAATAAGTACGGGCGCGGCGCAGGACCTCGCCAACGGGAATGTCCGTATAACTCTCCCATTCAGGCGGCGGGTGGGTTTCGTCCTGCAAGGCGCTCATAATCTCCACTTTATCTGAATCTGAACATTAAGCGAGTTTCTGATGTTTTTCGAGTCCGTAGGCGCTGTGCAGGGCCCGCACTGCCAATTCTGTGTATTCGGAAGAGATCAGGACACTGACCTTGATCTCCGACGTCGAAATGACCTGTATGTTAATCCCTTTTTCGGCCAGAGCGCGGAACATGGTCTGAGCCACCCCGGCATGGCTGCGCATGCCAATTCCCACGACGGAAACTTTGACTACCTTCTCATCATTACGAATTTCCGTGCCTTTCAGTTCCGGGCTATTTTTAAGAATTTCCAGTGCTTTCTGCATATCCGCATGCGGCACCGTAAAGGTCATGTCTGTGGTTTTGCCGTCAGCTGACGTGTTCTGCACGATCATGTCGACATTGATGTTGCCATCAGCCAGCGGACCAAAGATGCTGGCCGCAATGCCCGGCTTGTCCGGAACCTTGACCAGAGTCACTTTCGCCTCGTCCTTGCTGTAGGTCACGCCGTTTACAAGTTGCTGTTCCATGATGTCTTCCTCTTTCGTCACAAGTGTTCCGGGAAGGTCGCTGCCCACAGGTTCCGCAAAAGTAGAGAGAACCTGCACCGGCACGCCATGTTTCATTGCCATCTCAACCGAGCGCGATTGCAGAACCTTCGCCCCCAGTGACGACATCTCAAGCATTTCCTCGTAGGAAACCTTGCTGAGCTTGCGTGCCTGCGGCACGATGCGCGGGTCAGTGGTATAAACGCCGTCCACATCGGTATAAATATCACAGCGATCAGCCTTCAGCGCTGCCGCCAGTGCGACCGCCGACGTGTCGCCGCCGCCACGGCCGATGGTGGTCACGCGGTTGCGCGGGCTTACACCCTGGAATCCGGCCATCACCGCCACCTCGCCGCTTTCCATGCGCTCCTCCATATCCGAAGTGCGGATTTCAAGTATGCGCGCCTTGCCGTGCATGTCGGAACACATCACCGGCACCTGCCAGCCCTGCCACGAGCGCGCCTGAATACCGCGCTTCTGCAGCGCCATCGCCATAAGACCCGATGTAACGTTCTCACCTGTTGATACGACCGCGTCATACTCCCGCGCATCATGCAGCGGACTGATGGAGCGGCAATACTCGACAAGCTGGTTGGTTACCCCGGCCATCGCCGAAACCACCACCGCCACCTTATGGCCACGGCCATCCTCTGTCGCCACCTTCGCGGCGGCGTTCTCGATCTCTGTTATACCGGCCACCGAAGTGCCGCCGAATTTCAGGACAAGCCTTGCCATGCCTTCTATTTATCCTTAGGAATACAAGCATGTCTACAAGCGTTAACCCGAAAGAGATAGAGCATTTCGCCAAAGATTCCGGCCACTGGTGGGACGAGGAAGGCCCTTTCCGGCCCCTTCACATGCTCAATCCGCTGCGGCTGCGCTATATCCGGGACCGCGTCACCGCCCATTTCAATATAAAGGACAAGGGACCGCAGCCCCTCAGGAGCCTGAAAATCGTGGATATAGGCTGCGGCGGCGGGCTCGTCTGCGAACCGCTGGCCCGGCTGGGCGCCGACGTCACCGGACTGGACGCCGATCAACAGGCAATCGCCATCGCCCGGGATCATGCAGCAGGCGCCGGCCTGGACATTGATTACCAGCTCTCCAGCGCGGAGCTTTTAGCCGCCCGGAAAAAAGGCGCCTTCGACGTCGTGCTGGCCCTTGAAATTATCGAGCACGTAGCCGACGTGCCTTTGTTTGTGAAAAACTGCGCCGCCTTGTGTAAACCGGGCGGGCTGCTGATCTTCTCGACCCTCAACCGGACACCGCGCTCGTTCCTGCTGGGAATAGTCGCGGCGGAATATGTGCTGCGCTGGGTACCCCGCGGCACGCATGACTGGCGTAAATTTCTCCGCCCTTCGGAGCTGGCCGCCGCCCTGCGCACAGCCGGAGCAGAAACTGTCGACATAAAAGGATTAACTTTCAATCCAATAGAAAACGATTTTAAGATTTCAGATAAAGATCTGGCGGTGAACTATCTTCTGACAGGAGTGAAATCATGAGCCATATTTTCTTTTACATGATGCTGGGCGCTATGGGCGCTGTTCTGGCTTCCCTCGCGCTTGGCCTCCTTGCGATGGCGCGCGGCGGCGAGACCAGCAAAAAATACAGCAACAAGCTGATGCAGGCCCGCGTCATACTTCAGGGGCTGGCCATCCTGCTCTTTGTTCTGGCCATCGTTTCCGCCCAGCACGGGCGCTGATTTTTCAGGGAAATCGGCCCTGAATTGTCATTTTTTTCATAAAATGATAGCAGGCCGCCCGGACCTACGCCGCCAAGCACGATATCTAGGGACATTTAATAATAAAAAGTCAGGATGTCGGGGGCGTCTTGTCGAAGACGGCGCCCTCAATGTTGGCGCCCATGAATTTCGCGCCTTCGATGTTGGCACCGGAGAAATCCGCCTCGCGCAGATCGCAGTCCGTGAAATCCGTATAACCAAGGTCGGCGCCGCGCAACGATGCCTTGCGGAACCGAACACCCCCGCAATTCGCATAACGAAGATTTGCGCCATCAAGGAAGCAGGGGCTGGCCCGCTTCTCGCCGCCAACCTCAAAATAAAGCGGGCTGAAATCCGCATTACGCATGTCAGCATGGCTGAAACGTGCGCGCTTCAGGCTTGTCGCGCGCAGATCGGCGCCGCGCAGAAAACAACTTCTGAAATCCGATTCATCCAGATGCGCGCTTTGAAGCTGAATGTCGGTCAGATCCATGCCGCACCACCGCGCACCAAACGCCTTGAGCGCCGTCAGCTTCTCCCCCGCCAGCGACAGGAGAACCCGCAGATCATAGCCGCTCAGATCCAGCTGTTTGCCCTCGCGGCCTACCGCCGCTACCCAGGCGCGGTGTTCCTTGATCAGTTTGGCCAGAGGCTGCTCCAGGCTTGAAAGGGCCTTGCCGACATTCTCGTCGGTGATGGAATCCGTGAGATCGACGCCGCTGGTCTTCATGTCGTCCAGCCGGACGCCGGTCAGAATCGTCGAACGCATGTTGGCGCCCATGAACTGCGCGCCCTTGATGTCGGCCTCGGTCAGGTCAGCGCCCTCGAAACGCGCGTGGCGCAGGTCGGCTCCGGTCAGATTGATCTTGGACATGATCGCGTCGGAAAAATCAGCATTGGCAGCCAGTGTGCCTGACAGGCGCGCACCCGCCAGGTTGGCGCCGCGGAAATTCACATTCTGACCCGGGCTGAATGTGCCGTCGGTCGAAAAACCGCCGCTGCGCAAATCAGCCGAGTGAAGGTCAGCGCCCGCAAGATCGGCGCTCTCAATCCGCGCGCCGCGCATATCCGCGCGCACGAAACATGTCCGGTTCAAATTCGCATTGCTTAAATCGCAGGCATACAAGGACGCCTCGCGAAAATTCGCGCCCGAGAGGTCCATGTTCGTCATGATCGAGCCGCTGAAATCCGCCTGCCGCAGATCCATATCCTTGAGAGAGAGGCCGGAGAGATTCATCTTGCGGAGCATCGCGCGGCGCCCCCCGAGCCGGCCTTCCATAAATTTCCTGTGCTGGTCTACGACATCGTCGAGCTGCGACTGCGTGACACGCGGCGGCGGGCTGGGCTGGCGTTGTTCGCCTTGATACTTGGAACCTTGCATGGCTTCCCCTGAAATGAAACCGTTGCGGAAACGGCCCGACTCAATACCCTATTTTTATCCCAGAAATGCTTTAAATTAGTTAAGATATGGCGGCAGCTGCCGTTACCCTCTGGCAATAATACAGGGAATAACGCAGCCGGCCTATTGTACATTGTCCTGAACAGGCTTTCATCCTGTTTTAGAACAGGCAAAAATGTGAGAAAGTAAAATAATGTTTAAAGCCTTTTGCCATCTTGTTCGTCTGGCTGCGCTGGGATTCGGCGTTTCCGCCTGCGGCATCAAGCCCGGCACGGTCGATCCCCCGCCCGGGACCGAAGGCACCAAATTTCCCCGCACCTATCCCGATCCGTCAACAGATCCGCCGCAATGACTGGATTTTCCGAAATAAATGGACTTCTTCATGCCGAGGACGTCTCCCTGGCCGATATTGCCGCCCGCTACCAGACGCCTTGCTATGTATATAGTGCCGGACATATTCGTACCCGCATCGCCGCTCTGCAGTCCGCTTTTAAAAAAGCGTTGCCGGCCGCCAGCCAGCCGCTGATCGCTTTTGCCTGCAAGGCCAACAGCAATATCGCACTGCTGCATCTGATGGGACAGCTGGGCCTGGGCACGGATATTGTTTCCGGCGGCGAACTGGCGCGCAGCCTGCAGGCCGGAATCCCCCCGAACCGGATCGTTTTTTCCGGCGTCGGCAAGACCGATGAGGAAATCCTGAGCGCACTGAAGCAGGGCATTCTGCAGATCAACGTTGAATCGAAACCTGAACTGGAGCGACTCGCCCAGCTGGCACAGAAAGCGGGAAAGAAGGCGCCGGTCGCCCTGCGGCTTAATCCCGACGTCGATGCCAAAACGCACGCTAAAATTACAACCGGAAAGGATGAAAACAAATTCGGTATACCGCCGGATGAAATTCTTTCCCTGTACCGCTGGGGCGCTGACCAGCCCGCTTTGCATATGCGGGGCCTGAGCATGCATATCGGCTCACAGCTCACGGAGCTTGAGCCGTTCCGCCGGGCATTTGAAAAAATGGCAGCACTTGTCAATGAACTGCGCGCTGAAAATCTCTCCGTCACCGCGCTCGATCTTGGTGGAGGCATTGGCGTCGTTTACCGCGATGAATCGAACGCTGATCTCGACGGCTATGCCGCCCTCGTCAGGGATATCATCCATCCTTTGAAAACCGAAATCATCCTCGAACCCGGACGGCTTCTGGTTGCCGAAGCCGGAGTCCTTCTCACCCGCGTTCTGTACGTCAAGGAAGGAAAAAAGCGCCGCTATCTTATCCTGGATGCCGGCATGAACGATCTGATGCGCCCTGCCCTCTATGAGTCCTATCATGCCGTACGGCCGGTCGACATGCGGGCCGCCCGGAACCGCACGACTTACGATATCGTTGGCCCGGTCTGCGAGACCGGCGATACATTCGGAAAGGACAGGGAATTGCCAGAAATGAAGGCCGGAGAGCTGGCCGCGATTATGCTCAGCGGCGCTTATGGATTCAGTATGGCCTCGCATTACAATGCCCGCATACCGCCTGCCGAAATACTGGTGGATGGCGCGCGCCACGCCCTCATTCGCCAACGGGACAATTTGAACGATATACTCAAGAAAGAATTCATTCCCGACTGGCTTGAAGAGTGGCCTGATGCCCGATCCGCTTGATTTCGAAAAAAGGCCTTTGTTTGACAGGCTCCGGCGTCTGCGGCGGCTGGCTTGGCTGTCGTTGGCGTGGGAGTATGCCGCGCTTGTCTTCTGGCGTATTGATTGCTGGATCGGCTTTTTCACCGCACTCTGGCTGTTCCAGATTCCGGCGTTGGCGGGAAATGCCGGGAACAGGGTCGCGCTTGTCGTTTTTTTCGCAGGCCTTATCTTCCTTCTGCGCCACGATCTGCACCGCTTCCGCTGGCCCACCCGACGCGCCGCCGATCGCCGCCTCGAAGAAGCAAGCGGCCTGACACACCGCCCTCTGACGAACATAGAGGACGAACTGGCCAACCCCGACCGCAGTCTGACGCGCCAGATCTGGGATACAGGAAAAAGCGGCGCTCTGGCGCTGGTCTCTTATCTCAAAATTCCCGGCCCACGCCCTGTTCTGACCGGCCACGATCCGGCCGCGCTGCGGTTTCTTGTCGTGCTTCTCCTGATTGCGGGCTTCGCCGTGGCGGGCCCGGAATGGAATACACGCCTGACGACCGGCCTCACCGCTTTTTCATTCCAGAGCAGCGGAGGTGACAACAACAGCATCACATTGTGGATAACGCCTCCTGATTATACGGGCCGGCCCCAGGTCACGCTTCAGGGCAGCGGCCGGAGCAATAAATCGATCGACGTTCCCGCCGGAAGCCAGATCAGGGCACGGGTGCGCGGCGGGCTGGGCCAGCCTTACCTGATCATGGGCGAAACAAAACTGCCCCTGAAGCGCATTGATAAAAGGATATGGAGTCTTGAAACCCCCGCCCATGCCGCCGGACAGATTGAAATTCGCCAGACACTGATCGCACGCGCACAGATCCCCATAAATTATATACCTGACCAGCCGCCACGCATTACCCTGAAGACTGAGCCAAAAATCATGCCCAAAGGCGCGCTGCAGTTTGACCTGCTGGTGCAGGACGATTACGGCGTCACAGACATAACGCTGCATATGAATCTTGATCCCGCCGTCAGGGACGCGCCGAAAGGCCAACCTTACAGCGAAGCCCGCGACGTCATGAGTGCGCCAGCGCAGGAGCAGGAGATCGCGCCATTATATGACATGACGTCCCATGTCTGGGCCGGCTTGCCGGTTATCATCGATCTCGAGGTACGGGATCATCAGGGCCAAAGCGCCAGGACCGACCCCCTCCACATCACCCTGCCAGAGAGAGCCTTTTACCATCCCGTCGCCGCCAAAATCGCTGCGTTGAGAAAACGCCTGATCTGGACGCCGGAATCGGCCGCGCCCAACGTAGCTTACGATCTGCAGGGCCTGCTGGCGCAAAGAGACAAGTTTAACGGCGATATCATCGCTTTTCTTTCCCTGCGCAGCGCGGCCTCGCGACTCACCTATGATCCGACAGATCATGCCGCCGCTTTCGTCGTTCCACAGCTCTGGGATACGGCGCTGCGCATCGAGGAAGGCAATCTGACTCTTGCCGGCCGGGATCTAAAAAAAGCCCGCGAGGCGCTTGAAAAGATACTGAAAGATCCCAACGCCTCGCAGGAGCAGATTTCGCAAGCGATGGATGATTTTCGCGACGCGCTGGCCGCTTATTTCCAGGAAATATTCACCGAGATGCAAAAGCAAATGGCGAAGTCGGGGGGGATACCGCCGAATATGTCGCCCGATTCGTTTGCCAAGCAACTGAATGCTGAAGACCTGATCAATTTCCTTGAACAGCTGCAGGCGCAAGCCTTGAGCGGCGATCGCGATTCCGCCCGGCAGATGCTTTCACAGTTGCAGCAAATGATGGACACGCTGGACGGCGCGATGGGCAGCTCGCCCCCGCCCGAAATGCAGTTCATGATGGAAGCCGTCAACAAACTCAAGGAGCTTGTCGAGAAGCAGCAGACGCTCCTGGACCGGACCCGTGAGCAGGCCTCGGGCATGCCGGATTCCGAAACACCTGTCTATCCCGACTTTATGCCTTACGATAAAGATATCCTCGAACAATGGGGCGCCGGCGACATGCCGCCTCCGCCAAGCAGGGACAATCTGAAGGGCAGCAAAGCCGATTCCCCTCCTGAAGCGCAGATCAATACGCAAAAGGAAAAGGACGTCCAGGAAACGCTGCGTCAGGATCTGGGCGAACTGATGAATCAGGCCGGCGAAAAAATGGACAAGATTCCCGACAATCTGCAACATGCCGAGCAGGAAATGCGTAATTCCACCGGACAGCTGACGCAGAACAGGCCCGATCTTTCTGCACCCTATCAGGAAAAGGTATTGGAAGAACTCAAGCAGTCTCTTGAAGACATGAACCAGCAGCTTATGGCCATGATGAAGCAAATGATGATGCTCTCTCTGGGCATGAACAATCTCGATCCGCTGGGACGGCCGATCAAAGAAGGCGATGGCCCATCACTGCTGCCGGGCTCCAAGGTCAAGATTCCCAACGAAGCCCAGAAAAAACAGGTTCAGGAAATTATCAAGACGCTGCGCCAGCGTTCAGGCGAAATGGACCGGCCGGATTACGAGCTGGATTACTATCGCCGCCTGATGAAACAATTCTAGTCGGAATTTTTTATATTAATGGGTAAGCAGGAAACGGATTTTCACGTCCTTCACGTCCTGCGGCACCTGCGGATAGGATGTCTGGAATTGTATGTCGGCCTGCGGCGCCACACGGGGCTCCGGCGGGTCGACCTGCCAGCTGTCGAATATCGAACCATCCTGCTTCTGCAGCTCCACCTGTATCGGCGGCAGGGCTACGGCCACATTGCGTGTGTTGATGATACTGCCCCGCACGCTTAAGATTCCAGCGCCTTCCTCGTTCGCGGAGACTTCAGCTATCACGGCATCAAAGGCCAGCCCCTCTCCCGCGATGTCGGGGGCAATCCCGACGGTCTGATAAAGCGCGGCAGACGGCGGCCATAGATTTACGATCGTACCGCGAAAAACAAGCAACAGGACGGTGATCGCAAGAAAAACGCCCGCAGCAGCGGCAGCGCCCGCAAGAACGGGATTGTCCAGGCTAAGCCGCGATCTTTCAGCCGGTTCATAATCGGGAAGCGCGGGCAGGCCGGATTCATCTGACATCGGCCTGACGGATTCAGGAATGGGATCAATAGTATCTTCCCCATAAAGCTGCTCCTCTTCCTGGGCCTCCGGTTCCTGAAACCACTCATGGCTGCAGTTTTTGCAACGCACGCGCCGACCATCCGGGCCGATCGCCGCAGACGAGACCAGGTAGCGCGCATGGCAATTATCACAAACCAGAATCATTTGAATAGTTTGGTGGTTCCAAAAGCTTCCATTACTATTTATAAGTTCTGGTGAGCTATTCAGCAAGGAAGGATGGACTGTTATCCATGAGGCTGTCTTTATTTCTGAGCATGATTCTATGCCTGATTCTGCCCCTGGCCAGCGGTACGGCAAGGGGGGAAGCCGAAAACAAGGCCTGCAGCGGCGAGGACAAAGGCTGTCTGTTCAGGCTTCTGGAGGACACGGCCGTAACGGTCAAGGAAGATTCCTGGCGGGATTCGACCTACCGTGAGCTGGCCAAGCTGCTGGCCCGGGACAATCAGAGCGATAAAGCCGTCTCGTTTATTTCCAGAATAAGAACGCCCGATACGCAGGCCCTGACCATCCGGGGAATCGGCATGGCGGCCGCCAGCCTCAAGCTGCCGGCCGAACAATATACGCCCCTGTTCGCAAAACTGACGGAGGAGGCGAACAAAATAACCCATCCCCCCTCGCAGGCCATTGCCCTCACCTATGTGGCCATGGGGCAGGCCTTTGCCGGTGACGATGAAGGCGCGATGAAAACCGCCGGGGCTATGGACAACGCCGAATTGCGCAACAAGGCTTATTATGAATCATCGAAGGTGCAGGCCGAGAACGGACGGCTGGAACCGGCACTGGCCAGCATTGCCGCCATTGTGGATCCCGGTTTCCGCGCCAAGGCCCTGCGCACCGTCTCCAAAATCCGCGCCGACAAGAAAGACTATCAGGGCGCACTGACCCTCGCGCAGAAAATTGAAAACCCCTATCAGAAATCGCAGGCGATCCTTTATATCCTGACACGCCAGATTGCACCTGAGGAAGTGTCGCTCGAATGATACGGTTTGAACATGTAGGACTGCGCTACGGGATCGGACCCGAAGTCCTGAGCGACATCAATTTCACACTCGAGCCGGGCACTTTTCATTTTCTGACCGGCCCCAGCGGGGCAGGCAAGACATCCCTGCTGCGACTTATGTATCTGGGGCGCCGCCCCACGCGCGGCCTGATCAACATGTTTGGACAAAACGTTAACGGACTCAGCCGTGAGCAGATGGCGCCCTTGCGCCAGCGCATTGGCATGGTCTTTCAGAATTTCCGCCTTCTGCCACATTTGTCTGCCTTCGACAACGTCGCCCTGCCCCTGCGCATCCAGGGCAAGACCGAGAAGGAAACCAAGGACAATGTCGATGAGCTTCTCCAGTGGGTAGGACTGGGCGATCATATGCATTCTATCCCCAGCACGCTTTCGGGCGGCCAGCAGCAGCGCATCGCCATCGCCCGCGCCGTTATCGCGCGGCCCAAGCTCCTCCTCGCCGATGAGCCCACCGGAAATCTGGACGATGAGATCGGGTTCCGGCTCATGAGCCTGTTTGAGCAGCTCAATCGCATGGGCACGACTATCGTCATCGCCACCCACAACAACCAGCTCATGGACCGGTTCCATCATCTGCGCCTGGTTCTCGAAGGCGGCCATCTGAAAACGGAAGAGCCTAAAAACTGGATTCAGCGCAAGGTTGAAGGGGTGATCAAGGCATGAAGCTCTTTGGACGCCCGGCAAGAAAAAACGCAGGAAAAATCCGCAAGCCGCGGCGCTATGACCTGCCGCTGGGCAAGGATAAGGGCACGTTCTTTCTCGCCTTCCTGATTGGCCTGATGACATTTTTGGCCGTTTTGTCCCTGACGGCCTCCTTTGCGCTTTCGGCCATGACCAAACGCTGGTCTTCCGGCCTTGAAAATGCCGCCACCATCGAAATCCCGGCGCAGGACGAAAAAGGAAACGCTCTCGAAAAAGAAGAACAGGGCCGCATTGCCGCACGCGCTGTTGCCTTTCTCGAACAATATCCGGGGATAAAAACTTTTCATGTTCTAAGCGAGAGCGAAGTCGCCGAACTCGTCAAACCGTGGCTGGAGGGCGATATCTCGCTCGAAGACATGCCACTGCCCGTACTGATCAGCGTCGAGACCAAAAAGACCGAAGAAGGCTCTTACGCAGCCCTGACCGACCGGCTGAAATCCCTTGTACCGCAGGCACGGCTGGACACGCACGAAGAATGGCTGCAGGATTTGCTGCGCTTTACCGGCGCCCTTCAGTTCGCGGCCGCTTTGCTCGCCATCGTTATCGGCATAACGACCGCTGCCGCCGTCGCCGGTGCGGTCAATGCCCGTATGGCCATTCACGCCGAAGACGTGGAGCTGCTTCACCTTATGGGTGCCAGTGACCGCTATATATCGCGCCAGCTGCAGCGTCATTCCTTTCTGCTGGCCCTGCGCGGTGGTGTGGCGGGCGGCGGTACAGCCATTGTGACTCTGGTGCTCATCGCCTGGATGGCGGGGCACGCCCGTGTCAATATTATGCCCGGCTTTCATTTAAGCCCCCTTCACATGCTGATCCTTCTCCTTATCCCCTTCATGGCCGCACTGATCGCCACGGCCGCCGCCGGAAGGACGGTCTACAAAACCCTTGAAAGCCTGCCATGAAGAAAAAGGCCAGGGATAACGAAGAAGCCGAAAAAAATCCGGGGCATGCCTTTCCGCTTCTGGCTTTTCTGGCCCTGGCCTGGATTGGAGGTTTTTTCTATTTTGCCGGACAGATCGAAGCGCTGGCGCCTTCAGGTTCAAAGGCCGATGCGATCGTTGTTCTTACCGGCGGCGGTAACAGGATCAACACGGGTCTCGACCTGCTTCAGGCCGGACAGGCGCACAAAATGTTCATCTCCGGCGTCGACAGCCGGGTTTCACAGGCCAAGATTATTTCTTTGTGGAAGGACGGTCAAAAAAGGCCGACCCCTTGCTGCCTCACGCTGGGGCACGAAGCGCGGAACACGGAGCAGAACGCCCTTGAATCCGCGCAATGGGTGCAAAAGGAAAAAATAGGATCGCTGCATCTGGTAACTTCTTCCTATCACATGCCGCGCGCACTTTTTGAATTCCGCAACGAACTACCCGGCGTAAAAATCATGCCTTATCCCGTGCCGCCCACAGGCACCGAGTTCGCTGCCAAAGGCGGGTTCTGGCCTCTGGTTTTTGTTGAATACAACAAGACCCTTCTTGCCATGGCGCGTTCGGCCCTGCGCCCCCGGGAAAAACAGAAAACATGAAAAGCGCCATTATTCTGATAAGATCAACACTGTTTAATCTCTCTTTTTATGGCGGCATAGCCCTGATGTGCGTCGTATGCCTGCCGGGAATTTTTCTTCCCCGCAGGAATGCCATGTCCATCGTCCGGCTTTTTGTCGGCACCGTTTATTTTTTCGAGAAGTATTTACTGGGTCTGGATTTTGAAGTGCGCGGACGGGAAAACCTCCCCTCCTCCGGGGCGTTCATTGTTGCCGCCAAGCATCAATCCCCGTATGAGACAATGAAACTCAACATTATTTTTGACGACCCCGCTATCGTCCTGAAGCAGGAGCTTTTAAAAATCCCGCTTTGGGGAAAATTTCTGGCCAAGGCCGACCCTATCGCCATCAACCGCAACAATCCACGGGAATCCATCAGGCAAATCATCGACGGGGCAATCCGAGTGGGTGGCCAGGGCCGGCCCATCATCATATTCCCGCAGGGCACGCGGGTTCACACGTGGGAAACTACCGCCGATAAGCCTTATAAAACCGGCGTGGCCCGCATTCGCGAGGCCACGGGCCTGCCCCTGATCCCGATGGCGCTAAACAGCGGATATTTCTGGCCCCGGCGCGGATGGATCAAAAAACAGGGCACCGTTGTATTTCAGTTTCTTGCGCCTGTCCCTATCGGGCTGAATGTGGATGACACGATAAAGGATATTGAATCCCGGCTTGAATCTGCCTCGAATGCCCTGCTGCGAGAAGCGGAAAAATCTCCGTGAAAAAGAAAGCACTCATCGCCCTGATCGCGCTCCTGACCCCGGCCCTGCTCTACAGCGCCTTCTGGTATATACTTAAAACACGGATCGATGCCGCCATTCCCGGACTCATCCAGCAGGCGACCGCAGAAGGACTTGTGATTGAAGGTAATATACCGCCGGTCACGGGCTTTCCCGGGCCGCCGGCCATCAGCACAAAGGATATTCGTATTACAAGCGGTGGCACCCTGCTGGACATACCCGCCCTGGAATTCAAAGGCTTTCCCATTCCCGGTCTGAAACTATCGCTTCTGCTTGAGCGCGGCGCGGCGATCACAGGAGTTTTTCCTGATGGCACGCCTGTCGATACGGAGATCTGGTCGGTCAACAAACTCGGCTACACGGGCAAAGTGCCGCGGGCCCTGCCGGCGGTTATAAATCCCCAAAGCCTGAAAAAATGGCGCCAAAGCGGCGGACATCTTCAGATTACCGATTTCGATCTCGTCAAACAGCCGCTTGAAGTCAAAGGCACGGGCGATCTGCGCCTTGATGAGAACCTTCAGCCTGAAGGACAAGTGAGCGCCGATGTGTATGGCTACATGGCGTTCCTGGGATTTCTGGAGAAAAAGAAACTGACAAAGACAAAGCAGGCCCTGATCGCCGGCGCCCTTATGGAAGGATTATCGAAGGAGGATGAAAAAAGCGGCAACCGCTATATCAAGGCTGATATTACGATCCAGAACCGGAGGCTTTTATGGGGATCGTTTTCCCTGGCTGAGCTGCCTCTGATCCCGTGGGACTCCGATAGTCCGCCTGCCCCGCTTCAATAATCTGACGGCGAATCTGGCGCGTACGGGTAAAGACCTCCTGCAACTGCGCGCCGTCACCCATGCGGATGGCCTTTTGCAGACCCGTCAGGTCTTCGCTGAAGCGCTGCAATATCTCCAGAACCGCATCACGATTGTTCAGGAACACATCGCGCCACATGACAGGATCGGACGCCGCAATCCGGGTGAAATCCCGAAAGCCGGAGGCCGAGAATTTTATGACTTCCGACTTGGTATGATCTTCAAGATCAGACGCCGTACCGACTATGGTATAGGCGATGAGGTGCGGCAGGTGCGAAGTGATCGCCAGCACTAAATCATGATGCGCGGGGTCCATGATCTCGATCATTGAGCCGCAGGCCTCCCATAGTTTAGTAACGCGCTCTACAGCCTGCAGTTCCGTCTCCGGTAGCGGGGTCAGGATGCACCAGCGTCGCTCAAAAAGCTCAGCAAAACCTGCCTCGGGGCCAGAATGCTCGGTTCCTGCAATCGGGTGAGCGGGCACAAAATGCGCATGTGACGGCAGATGCGGCTTTACAGCATTGACGACCGCCTGCTTGACCGAACCCACATCGCTGACGATGACGCCGGGCTTAAGCGCCTGCCCCATCTGCGCCGCCACCGGACCACAGGCGCCTACAGGTACGCACAAAAGCACAAGATCAGCGGCGGAAACGCCCTGGGCAATATTGCTCGTGGCTTCATGCGCCAGCCGCAGCTCAAGCACCTTTCGGCAGACATCGGGGCTGATATCAACACAGACCACATGCCGTGCCAGAGAATCACGCTTAATGACACGGGCCAGGGATGATCCAATCAGGCCGAAACCGACTATGGCGATCGTATCAAAGAGGGGCTTTTGCGGCATGCTGATCCGTATATCCAGTCTATGCTGATTTTTTCTCAGGATCGCTTTTAATTTCGGCTGTCGCCGGAGCGGCGTTTTTGCCAACCTTGTCTTCATAGACCGGCGGAACCGGGTAGCCGCCCAACGACATGGCGCGACCTTCGGGGCAATCCAGGCTTTTCAAAAGCTCTTTCAGCCTTTTATCATCCGCAGCGACAAAACCATCGACCTCGGCCAGATGAAGGCTGCGTCCACCCTTTCCATTCCCGTTTCCATTCCCGGCGCTATACAGGCTGCGGGCCTTCAAATCCAGCACGCCCAGTTTATCCACAATTTTTGCCCGGCTGACCGTTGAGTCCAGTTCCAGCGCTATGAATCCCCGGTCCTCGCCTGAAGTATCGAATTTCAGGCGCCCGACGACCAGCGCCTTAAATTCGGGATTGCTTTCCGCCCGGCTGCGGTCGCCCAGCGGCAAACGCGCGACAATGCGCATGGGTTTCTCGTTTGAATCATCAATAATGTAGGACCACCAGGGGGGCTGTGCCGCATTATCTTCGGGCCAGGGCATAACGGCAAACGTTGCCTCCCCTTCCCGCACCATCGCCAGTGCCGCCATCGGGTTGCCTGCCCGCGCCATGGGCAGAACGCTGCTGAAATAATCCTTGGCCATGTCCCAGTACATCAGGCCGGTATGATCCTCAGGAACGGTTACGACGACCTTGAGGCCCGTCTGCAGGAGAGATACAGCCCCCACCAGCTCACGCCAGATACGCACGACAGCTTCCTTGGGCAGCGGACCCTGATGGCGGGCCAGCAGACGCCGCAACATAACAATCTCGCGGTCCGGCTGGACTACCTGAACATTGCTTTTGCGCTTTTCCTCGCCGATATGCAGGACGAGCTCCGCCCGCTTCATGAGCAGGTCATGAACCTTGTTGTCAAGGCTGTCGATTTCCTGACGGATTTCATTAACGGTCTGGGCCATGTAAACGTATTAGTACCCCTTGGGACTGAAATCAAAGAAAATCAGAAAAAACGGGCGTTTAGCCCGCCGGAAGCGGATTGCTGATAAGAATGCGCCGGCCCGGAATCCTGGCTGTCCGCGCGCGTCCCGTACCGGCATAGACCTGCTTGCTGGCTTCGACCAGATGAACGCCTGCAAAACCGGGAAAGGCAAATCTTCCTATGTTCTCAAATATATATGCGGTCCGCATGACATAGAAAGACCGGAAAGGCGGCATGTACAGCGCGCTATCCGTTCGTTCATGCACGAACAAATTGTCTTCCAGACAATGGACAATCTGCCTGGCCGTCCAGGGCGCGCCGTGCCCGAATGGCGTCCAGTCCGCCCGCGCCCACAAGCCCAGACGGTTGGGCACGACCATAAGAATCCTGCCATTGCTTTTGAGGACCCGCCATAATTCCTGCATCAGGACCTGCGGCGCCTGCGACTGCTCCAATCCGTGAACCAGCAATATGCGATCAACCGATTCCGTTTCGATCGGCAATTCCATCTCGGAGGCAAGCCCCACCAGTCCGTTCTCACCTTCCGGCCAGTAATGCACGCCGCTGCCAGGGGGCATCAGGGCAAAGGTCCGCTCCGTGCCCTCCATCATGCCGCGCAGATAGGGTACGGCATAACCGTAGCCCATCAGGCGCAGACCTTTGACATCGGGCCAGATAGCGCGGATATGACGCGACAGGAGTCGGCGCATAAGCCTGCCCGACCGGCTGCCGTAAAACGCCTTCAGATCGTAGACAGACCTTTTGTACATAGCCCTCTTTTACAGCACTTGCTGCAACTGGGCAATCAGGGGGATATCGGCCTCGGGCATAGGATAGTCATACATATCCTTCGGGAAAACCCATTTAAACACCTGCCCCTCGTGCGGAACGGGGGTGCCTTCCCAGACCCGGCAGGCATACAAAGGCATCAGAAGGTGAAAATCGTCATAGCCGTGCGATGTAAAGCCGGCCGGAGAAAAGCAGCAGGGCCGGGTTTCAATCCCCAACTCTTCTTTCAGTTCGCGCATCAGTGCGTATTCAGGAATTTCTCCCTTATCCAGCTTGCCGCCCGGAAACTCCCACAGCCCCGCCATGCGCTTGCCAGGCGGACGCTGGGCCAGGAGCACCCGGCCATCGGCATCGATCAGCGCGGCAGCCACCACCAGCAAGACCGGTTTTTCCGGCATGGCGGGTACCGGAAGATCGAGCGCTTCCGCGCAGTTCATTTGTTTTTTGACGAACCGTACCACTTATCCGATGGTAAACGGGCGGATGGCCGTTGTCCCCGCCGGTTGAGCAGACTTTTCTTCAAGGCTAATCCCGTAGCGCTCCGCACAGTGATGCCAGTGCGTTGTACCCCTTCTTCTGACCAGGTTTTGCTCGTTGATAAACGGTATGTCAGATTCCAGCGTCAGAGAGGGATTGGCCGACAAGTCTTCTTCCCATGTACGCATAGCCTTCAGCAGGCCTTCCAGCGTGTCATGATCGTCAAATCCCTCATGCCAGTTATGGGCCACGAAAGGCGCCCCGGGATATATCATGTAATCCATGACATTTGTGGAAAGACGCCAAACAGCGAGATCAGCGACCGGCTTGAGCAAAGCGGCCTGAGAATAGACACGGACATTCAGAACCGCCCGGTCATCCACCTTTTTGAAAGAACTCCGCACGAAATCAGAGGAGCGGAGACGCAGATCCCTGAGATCCTGCGCCATTTCCAGGAATTTAGACTTCATAACACACCCTTTAATCTAGCTTGTGCAGAAAATATTCCATATAAAATTATGCGGCGCAATAAAAAAGCCGCCCTTACCGGCGGCTTTTTTGAAGAACATACGGAGCCTATTTAATAGGCTCGCCATTGATGTCGAATTTCTTGATCTTGGCTTCTTTCTGCCACTGATCCAGCAGGTCTGCCAGGATTTTCTGGCGCAGCTGGGCCTCAAGCTGCGGCTTGACCGCCTCAAACTCAGGCTCCGGCCGTTTGCGCTTTTCATCAACCTTGATGACATGCCAGCCGAACTGCGTCTTTACCGGCGTCTTGCTGTACTTGCCCGGCTCCAGCGCAAAGGCGGCATCAGCAAACTCGGGAACCATCTCGTTTTTGGCAAAATAGCCCAGATCGCCACCGCTTTTTGGACCCTTGCCGGCCGTGTATTCCTTGACCAGGTCCTCAAACTTGGCACCACCATCGAGCCTCTTGATGACGTCCTTGGCCTGATCTTCGGTATCGACCAGGATGTGGTGGGCATGGATTTCCTGTATGTCGCCCACCTGGTCCAGCATCTCCTCGTAGGCTTTCAGGAGCTTCTTCTGGTTGATCTGGGCGTTGACCTGACGCTCGATGTAAACGCCGCGAATGATCTGATCCTTGGCCTGCGCCATGGTCTTGATGACCTCCGCGTCACCTTCCAGCTTGGCCATATCAGCCTTGCCGCCGATAACCTTGTTGTTGATGACCTGCTCCAGCGCGAGCGGGAAAAGGTTCTGAACCGGCATCTGACGCACCTGCTCCGGTAAGCTGCTGATAAAGCTGAAAACCTCGCTCCGCTTCACTTCCTTGCCACCGACCGTGGCCACGACAGGATCGCCCAGCTTGATCATCTGGTCGCCTTCCGGCGCGTCCCCCTTGGCCGGCGCTTCCGTCTTCGCCGCCGCTTTGTCAGCGCCCTTTTCAGCCGCCAGGGCCCAGGAAGCCGCAAAAATCATGGAAACAGCCAGAAACACCGCTGTAATCCTCATAAAAATCCGAATTCTCATTGTGCTTACAGGCATCGCAGCGCCCTCCCGCATATAGTTGAAAACAAAAGATATACAACCAAACAGGCCTAGATATATAGCGACTTTGCTGCAAAGTATAGGCCCCTTCCTTACTTATAAAGGGTTTTCTTGATGCGGATAAGATTGACGGGGTGCGGCGAAGTGCTTATATCAATGGAGTTTTTGCCCAACAAGAGGGTTGAATGTTGCTTGCACTGGCCACCAGGATTTTCGGCTCCAGCAATGACCGTATACTGAAGTCGCTCTCCCATCACGTTGCGCCCATCAACGCGCTGGAGGCTGAGTATGAAAAACTCGACCATGCCGGGCTTCAGGCCAAGACCGCCGAATTCCGTAAGCGCGTTGCCGATGGCGAATCTCTCGACAGCCTTCTGCATGAAGCCTTCGCCGCTGTGCGCGAAGCCGCCAAGCGGACCCTGGGCCAACGTCATTACGATGTCCAGCTGATCGGCGGCATCGCCCTGCACCAGGGCAAGATTGCGGAAATGAAAACCGGCGAGGGCAAGACACTGGTCGCCACGCTCGCGGTCTATCTGAATGCCTTAAGCGGCAAGGGCGTGCACGTCGTCACAGTAAACGATTATCTCGCCCGCCGTGACGCTGAATGGATGGGACAGATCTACAATTATCTGGGCATGACCGTCGGCTGCATCCATAGCAACCTGAAAGAAGATGAACGCCGTCAGGCTTATGCCGCCGACGTTACCTACGGCACTAACAACGAATTCGGATTCGACTATCTGCGCGACAACATGCGTTATTTCCTCGACCGCATGGTCCAGCGTGAATTCAACTTCGCCATTGTTGACGAAGTTGACTCTATTCTGATTGACGAAGCGCGCACACCTTTGATCATCTCCGGCCCGTCCGAGGATTCATCCGGCCTGTATGTCGCCGTAAACCGCATCATCCCGCGCCTGAAGGCCGCGGACTTCGAGATGGATGAGAAGATGCGCACCGTGACTCTGACGGAGTCAGGCACGCTGCGCGTTGAGTCCCTGCTCCGTGAAGATAACCTTCTGTCAGAAGGCAGCCTGTATGACGCGCAGAACATCGCGCTCGTCCATCACGTCAACCAGGCCCTGCGCGCGCACAAGCTGTTCAGCCGCGACACCGATTACATCGTCAAGGACAACAAAGTCATCATTATCGACGAGTTTACGGGCCGGATGATGGAAGGACGCCGTTTCTCCGAAGGCCTGCACCAGGCGCTGGAGGCCAAGGAAAGCGTAAAGATCCAGAACGAGAACCAGACTCTGGCTTCCATCACCTTCCAGAATTTCTTCCGCATGTATCCCAAGCTGGCCGGCATGACAGGCACCGCCCTGACCGAAGCCACGGAATTCATGGACATCTACAAACTGGGCGTGGTCGAAATCCCGACCCATGTTGCCGTTGCGCGCAAGGACCACAACGACAAAATCTACCGCAGCCTTCGTGAAAAAGAGGAGGCTCTGATCGAGGTCATCAAGGAGTGCCGCAAAAAAAACCAGCCCGTTCTGGTCGGCACTGTTTCGATCGATAAATCAGAAAAACTTTCGGCCCTGCTAAAAAAGCTCAAAATCGATCATGAAGATCTGAACGCACTCTACCACGAACAAGAGGCTTTCATCAT
>JANWLB010000006.1 GCA_025451095.1 Alphaproteobacteria bacterium | reverse complement strand
CTGGACCGGTTCTGGACCGACGAAACCTCCATGCACATGGACGTCGCCCGCCGCACCTTCGCGGGGCTGCAGGATGTGTTCGGCCAGTGGCTCGACGTCTGTGAGAGCGCTGTCCGCGACGGGGGCAGGTATGATCTGCCGCATGTGTTCCTGGCGCGCTATGTGCTCCTGACCTTTTTCGTAGGAAATGGTCACAGCGAAGACTTCTTTGGCGACCAGTACGCCTTCAGGCGAGGAGATCGCTACGAAATAGGGATAGGCGAAAGAAGGACGCTCCGCTCCGGTCCAGCCCGCAGCCCGGGGGCCAAGCGTGCCAACAAAGTTGATATCCAGATCGACCGCGATGTTGTTGCCGCTGCGCTTGCAGGTGCTGTTAATTCCGGTGATGGACAGGGAAGACAGCGCATTTTCGGCGCGCTGGTCGTTGGGTGGCATGAACTGGTAGATCTGGTTGAGCTCGTTTACAATCGTGACGCGCGGACAGGCGCCTTCTGCGGGCGTGGCAGGGTTCAGGGCGACGGCGGGATCGACCGCCGGTTCGGAGGAGCTGCCGAAAGACGGAAAATGCATGTTGCTGGCGCTGGTCTTAATGTTTTCGTAGGTCCGGCTCATGGTATCGCAGCCGCTCAGTCCCGCGATTACGCAGAGAAGCAAGGCCGTCCGTCCGGTTATTTTAAGGAATGTCATCACCACGCCCTCTATATATATGCTGGATATCGTTATAAAACCGTCCGCCTTAGACCTTACGGAACGCATTTTGACAACGCAAGGGGATGGATTAAAGAAATCACATCTTCTATATATGCGCTATGATCGGCAAACAGTCTCTGACCATTGTTCTGGCGGCGCCGCGCGGTTTTTGCGCGGGTGTGGACCGCGCCATCCAGATTGTCGAGAAGGCGCTGCAGAAGTACGGCGCGCCCGTCTATGTCCGGCACGAGATTGTCCATAATAAATTCGTGGTCGAAGGGTTGCGGGCGAAGGGCGCCGTGTTCGTCGAGGAGCTGGACCAGATTCCCGACGATGGCCGTCCTGTGATCTTTTCCGCTCACGGTGTGCCCAAGCGCGTGCCGGAGGAAGCAAAAAAACGCGAGATGCTTTACATCGACGCCACTTGTCCGCTGGTCAGCAAGGTTCATCGTGAAGCGGAGCGCCATTACGCCAACGGGCGGCAGATCATCCTGGTCGGTCACGCGGGCCATCCCGAAGTCGCCGGCACAATGGGTCAGCTGCCCGAAGGCGCGGTCACGCTTGTGGAAACGCTGGCGGATGTCACGGCTCTGAAGGTGAAGGACCCGGGCAATCTGGCCTGGTGCACCCAGACGACATTGTCGGTGGAGGATACGGCGGCCATCGTTGACGCACTGAAGGCGCGTTTCCCCGGCATCGAAGGACCGCCGCGCGAGGACATATGTTATGCCACGACCAACCGGCAGGCGGCCGTGCGCGCGATCGCGCCGCGTGTCGATGCCCTGCTGGTGATCGGGGCGCCAAACTCGTCCAAGTCCAACCGCCTGGTTGAGGTAGCGGCGGTGCATGGCTGTCCCCACGCCGGGCTGGTGCAGCGCGCGGCGGATATCAATTGGGAGGAGCTGAAGGGCGTCTCCACTCTGGGCCTGACCGCCGGCGCCTCCGCGCCGGAAGTGCTGGTGGAGGAGGTGATTGAGGCTGCGCGCGCGCGCTTCGAGGTGAAGGTCGAAGAGATATCGATCACGGAAGAAAACATTTCTTTTAAGGTTCCGAGGGTTCTGGTAGCTTAGCCCATGGCCGTATTTACGAAAATTAACGATGCTCAGCTGTCTGAGTTTTTGGCGCGGTACGATCTGGGCGTCCTGCAATCCTTTGAAGGGATCAGGCAGGGGGTCGAGAACTCCAATTACCACGTTTTCACCGACAAGGGACATTACATCCTGACCCTCTTTGAGGGGCGGGTAAACCCTGACGATCTGCCGTTTTTCTTTGCCTTCACGGAGCATCTCAACGACCACGGCATTGCCTGTCCGCGCGCCTATCCCGGCCGGGACGGACAGATCATCGGGACGCTGGCCGCCCATCCGGCCGCGATCGTGTCGTTCCTGTCCGGCCGTGACGTCAAGGCGCAGCAGATTACCCCCGATCATTGCCGCCAGGTCGGCGCGACGCTGGCGAAGATGCACCTGGCCGGCCGCAATTTCCCGCTGCAGCGAACCAATGCCATGGGGCTTCCGGCGTGGGAAAGGCTGGCTGGAAAGACGCGCGCGCGCGCCAATGAAGTCGAGTCCGGTCTGCAGGAGCTCGTCGAAACGGAGATTTCATACCTGCGCCAGCACTGGCCGCGTGAAGGATTGCCCCGTGCCGCGGCGCATCTTGATCTGTTCCCGGACAATGTGCTGTTCAACGAAAGCCAGCTTACGGGCGTTCTCGATTTTTATTTTTCCGGCACGGATTATATGGCCTACGACCTGGCGCTGGTGATCAACGCCTGGTGTTTCGATGAGAACAACGAGCTGGATACGGAGCGCCTGGGCGCCCTGATCAAAGCCTATGAAGCCGTCCGACCCCTGGAGCCGGCGGAAAGGGAAAACCTGCCCCTGCTGGGGCGCGGAGCAGCCATGCGTATCCTGATGACGCGCCTCCATGACTGGCTGTACCGGAACCCGGAAAGCTTCGTCGAGCCCAAGGATCCCCGTGAATACAGCGCCAAACTCAGATTTCATCGCGATGAAACAATCAACAGTGGAAATATTTACGGACGGCGCCTGCAGCGGTAATCCCGGCCCCGGCGGCTGGGGCGCAATTCTGCGCTATGGCGGGCACGAAAAAGAGCTGTCGGGCGGCGAGGAGCTGACGACCAATAACCGCATGGAGCTGATGGCGGCGATCCGCGCGCTGGAGGCCATGAAGCGCTCCTGCCGGATCGATTTGTATACGGACAGCCAATACGTGCAAAAGGGCGTCATGGAATGGATGGCGGGCTGGAAAGCCAAAGGCTGGCCCGCCCGCATCAAGAATCAGGACCTGTGGAAGGAGCTGGACGCGCTGCTGCAAAAGCATGACGTCACGTTCCACTGGATCAAGGGCCATGCCGGCCATTCCGAGAACGAACGCGCTGACGAGCTGGCTCGGCAGGCGATTCGCAAATAATTTTCATGCTTCTTCCTGATTCCAGCTGATTCCGGAATGTTTTTTCATGGATTCTGTTCATAGAGCTGCTTATCCACAACTTCGAGGGGTTGATTCCGACCAATGGCCCCGCTTTTAAGATTCCCTTAATTTGTGGACGCCAATGTGAAGTTACAGCCCGACGGAGAATTGAGAGCGAACAGGATCCGCCGGTCTTTAACAAAGGAGATCTACATGGATACGCAGGGCAGAGCAGAGTACGGCCAGAAGTTCTCCCACCCAGCCAACCACAACGCGAACGACAGCGGTAAGATGATCGCCCTGCAGAGAACCGTGCTGCCTCTTCCCCCGCCTCCGGGGGAGGAGGCCCGGTTCGAGATGGAGGTCTATGCCCGCTTCATGCGGCACCTTCGCCACGTTCCGAACAGCCGGATGGATATAAAGATTTTATCGGCGCTCCAGTTTACCGCCGACATGATGGATATCGGGGATGCCCTGATTGCCAAGACTCTGGTGGATCTGGGATTGCGCGCACCGCGCCGGGCTTTTCCGCTGACGTTCCTGGATTTTTCCGATAAGGCGCTGGCCCGCGCCGCCTGGGACGGCAATGCGCCGCCGGCGGCCGTGATGGCCCTGCGGGATCACTGGGACCGCATCGGCGAAGACCGCTTCGCGCATACGGAACGCTCCCATTACGCCATCTATAACGAAAGCTACTATACGGCGGTGTAAGGGCGGGGGCGTGACAAGCGCGCCCTATTCGGACAGGAGACGATGCAGAAGGCTGTTGAAGGCGCCTCCCTGTGAACCATCTCCGCCACTGCTGCCGCTACTGCCATCATAGTTGTCTGAAGCGGGCCATGATTTGTAGCCGCGCCGCTCCTGTACATTGATCATGATGTCATGCCAGATCGCGGCCGGCAGGGAGCCGCCGGTTACATGTTTCATCGAGCTGTTGTCGTCGTTGCCCACCCAGACCCCCGCCACGCAGCAGTCGGTATAACCGATAAACCATGAATCCCGGAAGTCCTGTGACGTGCCTGTCTTTCCAGCCGTTCGATAGGGCAGGGCCGCGCGGCGGCCCGTTCCTTCGCGCACGACGCTTTGCAGCATTTCATCAATCTGGATCATGGCGCGTTCGTCGAACAAAGGCTGGGCGGGGTGCAGGAATGTGTGTTCATAAACCAGCTGGTCCTTGCTGTCCTTGATGCGATGGACGGCATAGGGGTTGACGCTGTGACCGCCATTGGCGAGGACGGCATAGGCGCTGACCATTTCGATCATCGGCACGCCGCTGCTGCCCAGCGCCAGGCTCAAGTCGCGCTCCAGGGTGGCGCGGATTCCCAGCATGCGGGCGGTCGTGATGACCGAGTCGATGCCGATCTGCTTGGCCAGGCGGACTGTGGCGGCGTTCAGGGAGTGGGTGAGCGCCTGCTGCATCGTGACCGGCCCGTAATATTCAAGATTATAGTTCTCCGGTCTGTATTTGCCTTCGGTCAGCGGGGAATCGTCGAGCAGGTCGTCCTTCGTCCAGCCCATCTGCAATGCCGTCAGATAGACAATAGGCTTGAAGGAGGAGCCGGGCGAGCGCAGGGCCTGCGCCGCGCGGTTGAACTGGCTGGCAGCGTAATCGCGGCCGCCTACCATAGCCAGGACGGCGCCGTCGCGTGCCATGACGATGACCGCGCCCTGCGAGGCGTGAACTTCCTCGCCTTTTTCACGCAGGTACTTGTTGAGAACCCGCTCCGCCTCTTCCTGCGTCGCCGGGTCAAGCGTAGTGTCAACCGAGATATCCATCTCCGTCACGCCGATCAGGTCATTCAGGCTCGAGGCGATCCAGTCTGTAAAGTAATGTATGCCGCCGCCCTCGGCCGGCTTTCTGCGCGGAGTCATCATTGTGAGAGATTCGTGCTTGGCTTCCTCTTTGGTGATATAGCCTGCCTCGGCCATGGCGCCCAGGACGATCTTAACCCGCTTGGCGGAAAGGCCGGGATTGCTGTCTGGGGCATAGCGCGAGGGTGCCTTGAGCATGCCCGCCAGCGTAGCGGATTCACGCAAGGTTAAATTCGGCGCTGATTTGTTGAAATAGATATGCGCGGCGGCGTCGACGCCATAGGCACCGCTGCCGAGATAGACGCGGTTGAGATAGGCGCTTAAAATTTCATCTTTGGTCAGGGTGTTTTCAAGCCACAGAGCCAGGAGCGCCTCCTGAATTTTCCGCTTCAGCGTGCGTTCCGGTTTCAGGAAAAGGTTTTTTGCCAGCTGCTGCGTGATTGTCGAGCCGCCCTGGACAGTGTGTCCGGCGAGCAAGTTGGCGCCCATGGCGCGCAGAATTCCCATCGGGTCGATTCCGAAATGTTGATAAAAGCGCCGGTCTTCGGTCGCCAGGACGGCATAAATCAGGTGCGGAGGAAGTTCTGCCACGCCAACATTGATGCCTTTGATATCACCCATGCGGTCAATGATCGTGCCGTCACTCGCTTTCAGTGTGATGGAGGCGCGTTTTTCAAACTGCGGCGTACTGATAAGGGCGGGAAGCTCGATAGCATACCACGCGGTCAGGGCGACAAGGCCGATGAAAATCCATGTGCCTATGACCAGCAGACCCCTGAAAAGAGAAAGCGGCACAGTCATGTCGTGCCCTTTGCTTTTTGATCCTCTTTTTTTCTTCTTACTCATATATCAATGCACCAGGAAGATTGTGGCCAGGCCAAGGAAAGTGAAAAATCCCACGATGTCTGTGACCGTTGTCAGGAATACGGCGGAAGAGACGGCCGGGTCACTGCCCAGCCGGTGCAGGATAGCCGGAATGGTGACGCCTGCAAAGCCCGCGCAGATCAGATTGATGGCCATGGCAAGACCAATCACGGCGCCCAGCACGGTATCATGGAACCAAAGGGAGGTTGTGGCTCCTGTAATGACGGCAAAGCCCGCGCCGTTCATAAGGCCGACCAGCGTTTCCTTCCATACGATCCGGTAAACGTTGGCATATGACAGCTCCCGCGTGGCCAGGGCGCGCACGGCCACGGCCAGCGTCTGGGTGCCGGCATTGCCCCCCATCGAGGCGACGATCGGCATTAAAATGGCCAGTGCCACGCTTTGTTCCAGTGTCGCGCCGAACAGGGAAATGACGCCGGAGGCCAGAAGGGCGGTGAGCAGATTGAGGAAAAGCCAGCGGAAACGCATGCCGGTGGTGGACAGGGCTGCGCTGTAAAGATCGTCAGGTCCGACTCCCGAGATCTTCAGAAGGTCTTCGCCGGCTTCTTCCTTGATGACGTCGACGATATCGTCAACGGTAATGACGCCGATCAGACGTTCGGATTCATCCGTGACGGGCGCGGAGGTAAGGTTTTCCCGCTGGAAAATTTGTGCCACTTCCTCCTGGTCCATCGTGGCTGTGATGGGATGGGTATCGTCTATGGTAAGGTTTTCCAGCTTTTCCGTGCGCTGGGCCCGCACGATGCGGCTTAAAGGGATCTGACCTGCCACCTTGTAGGCCGGGGTGATAACGAACAGGTCGAAGAAATCTTCGGGCAGCTCGGTGGCGGCGGCGCGCAGATAGTCGATCGTCTTGCCGACCGTCCAGAACTGCGGGATGGCGACGAACTCGCGCTGCATGAGGCGCCCCGCGCTGTCCTCGGGGAAATTCAGGCCTTCGCGCAGCGTGATCCGGGTTTTCAGGGAGAGCTTGCGGATGACTTCCTTTTGAAATAAGGGCTCGAGGTTGACAATCAGATTGAGCGCGTCATCGCTGTCCAGTTCGGAAATCAGTGAGGCGACCTGAATGGGCGGCATGCCACTCAAAACGTCCTTGCGCAGTTCTGGCGAAAGCTCGGCAAAGGCACGCGGGTCAAAGGCGGCGCTGTGGCGGCTCATCAACAGGGTACGGTCTTCCTCGCCGATCTTGCTGATCAGTTCGGCGGCGTCGGCGGGGCTGAGGGCCGCGATTTTCTCCACCACCGCGTCTTCGTAGCGGCTGTGCAGCGTTTCTGTGATATCGCCAATCTGTTCGTCGCTTAAACCAAATACGGGTTCAACCGGATCTTTTTCCGGCAGGGGCTCGTCCTGAAGGGGTTCATCCGGCTGGGCGTTCATCGCGCACCGGATCAGATATTGAAGTGAAAGGCGCCGTGACCTCTGTCTTCACTGTTCTCCGCGTCATAATTCTGCGCTGTCAGGGCGGCTACCGCCGTCATGTTGACAATGCCACGTGGGGTCACGGAGGGAGTCAGGACGTGCGCGGGACGCGCAGCGCCCAGCAGCATGGGGCCGATCGAGATGGCATCGCCCAGGATCTTGAGCATGTTGAAGGAAATATTGGCCGCGTCGATATTCGGCATGATGAACAGATTGGCTTCGCCCTGCAGGGTTGAATTCGGCATGACTTCCTGGCGGATTTTTTCAGACAGGGCGGAATCGGCGTGCATCTCCCCGTCGATTTCCAGATCAGGCGCCCGCTGGCGCAGATCGGCCAGCGCCGCCCGCATCTTGAAGGCGGTTTCTGTGTTTTGTGTGCCAAAATTGGAGTGAGACAACAGGGCGACTTTGGGCTTGATGCCGAAGCTCTTGACCTGTTCAACCGCAAGCAGTGTCATTTCGCTGATCTGCGCGATGCTGGGGTTGGGGTTGACCTGCGTGTCGCATACGAAATAGGTGCCGCGCGAGAGGATCAGGGCGTTGAGGGCGGCGGCTGTTTCGACGCCGGGCCGCAGGCCCAGAATGTCGACCACATCTTTCATATGAGTCCTGAAATGACCGACTGTGCCGCAGAGCATGGCGTCGGCCAGGCCTTTATAGACCATCAGCGCGCCGATGACGGTGGTGTTGGTGCGCATCGTATTCCGCGCGACGGCGGGCGTGACTCCGCGGCGCTGCATGATTTCGTGATAGGTCGTCCAGTATTCACGGTAGCGCGGATCGTCCTCGGGATCGATCAGCTCGAAATCCTTGTCCAGCTTCATCCGCAGGCGCATGCGTTTCAGGCGTGTGGCCACGACATTGCGGCGGCCGATGACGATCGGCTTGGCCAGCCCGTCATCCAGCACGACCTGGATCGCGCGCAGGACTTTTTCCTCCTCGCCCTCGCAATAGATGATACGGCGGGGATTCTGCTTGGCGCGGGCGAAGATCGGCCGCATCACCATGTGGGTCCGGTAAGTGTAGCTTTGCAGGCGCTGGTGATAGGCATCCCAATCCTTGATCGGGCGGGTGGCGACCCCGCTTTGCATCGCGGCTTTGGCCACGGCCATGGGAAGTTCGATGATCAGGCGCGGATCGAAGGGCTTCGGGATCATATATTCAAGGCCGAATTCCAGCTCCTCCGTGTTGTAGACGGCGGCGACTTCGGCGGTGGCTTCCTTGCGCGCCAGTTCGGCCAGCGCGTGGACGCAGGCGATCTTCATTTCCTCATTGATGGCGGTAGCGCCGACGTCGAGGGCGCCTCGGAATATGAAGGGAAAGCACAGGACATTGTTGACCTGGTTCGGATAGTCGGAACGCCCGGTGCAGATGACCGCGTCGGGTTTTCCCTTGCGCACTTCATCGGGCAGGATTTCCGGTGTTGGGTTGGACAGCGCCATGACCAGAGGCGCGGACGCCATTTTCTTGACGTCGTTGGCGTTCAGCACGTTGGGGCCGGACAGGCCCAGAAATACGTCGGCGTCTTTAAGCGCCTCGACCAGTGTGCGCGCCTTGGTGTCGGAAGCATATTGCTCCTTGGCGGAGTCCATGCCCTTGTTGCGGCCCTTATAGATCACGCCGTTGCGGTCGCAGACGATAATGTTCTGCTTCGGCAGGCCCAGCTGCACCAGCATGTTCAGGCAGGCGATGGCCGCAGCGCCCGCGCCGTTGGCGACAAGCTTGATCTCTGTGATCTTGCGCTTGGACAGGAAGAGCCAGTTGGTCATCGCGGCACCGACGATGATGG
>JANWLB010000005.1 GCA_025451095.1 Alphaproteobacteria bacterium | reverse complement strand
GGCGGTCGACAATCGCAGCCGCCAGCGCGGCAGGATTTTGGCCATCAATCAGAAAAACATCCTCCTCGCCTTCTGCATTTCTGACCCTGAGATCGCGCATTAAAACGCTGGCGGCCGCCTTGTCGCGGAAACAGCGCTGGAGCAACTCGAGGCTTCTGATGGTATAGGCTCCATCCTTCCATTTCTCATCAATATCCTGAACGCGGCTTTTCATCGCAGACAAAAGCGCCTCATGCGCATTGCCCTTCATCGTAACGCGCTCAAAGCCGCTCAGCCCCGAATTGTCAAAGTCCTGAATTTCGCAGATATGCGCGCGGCCCTGCCGGTCGACCAGCAGGTCGAGGACCATCAGAAATCCTGTTTTTTGTTTCGCCGCTTGCGTCATTGCCGTTTCGCTTTTGCCCTCATCCCAAGGGAGAGCCCGCTCCCGCCCCATTATTTAACATAATATCAATGTTTTTGCCAGTTTTTTCAGGCGGATAGAAAAAACTCATGAAAATACAGCGTGTTATAAAGAAGGCCGGGGGGAGGGCACATGCTCCTTGAGGAAAACCCAGGCGTCCTGAGTTCTTGAGTAAAAACCAGATTCCCGGGTTGTTGTCCTGTATCCCATCGATTCAAACAATTTCTGCGATGCCGTATTGCGCGCATGGACATGTGCTGTGATTTTAACGGGCACTCTGCCCCGATTGGCCCGGTCAATGTTTTCCTCAATTTTCAGCAGCAGATCACGACCGATATGCTCTCGGCGGCAGCCGGGATCGACATCAATTGTTCCAATATAAGCCTGATAAGGTTTCTGACGGTTGTATTCAGCCACAACAAAGCCGACAATTTTTTCCCCTTTTGTGGCGACAATAAAAGGATAGCTGCCGGTATCGTTGGATAATCTGACAGCCTCCTCAAAATGATCCGCGAGCTGATCCATAGGCGGTATGACAACATAGCCACACCCACCGAAACAGGCTTCGTGCAAAACGGCAAGCTGCAGCGCATCGCCCAGAGCAGCCTTGCGAAAAACAATCGGCAAGTCGCGTTTCATTCCGTGTTTTCCTCTTATGCCATCTGCGCGCGGGGCGCCCGCCAGAATTTGAGCACATCAGTCGCCGTCCGCTCCAGATAAGCTACAGAGCGAGCATCGGCAATCCTGCTCTTCAGCCGGTCCGCCGCCGCCAGCGCGCAGTCACGGGCCGCCTCCGCAGTAGCAAGCTCCGCGCAATCCAGAATTGCCGCCGCATAACGCCGGCGCATGACATCGTCCTGGCAATCGAAGCGGGAAAGAACCTCAAGTGTGTGTATTGTGTTTTCCTGTGGATTTTTGTTTCGCCCTTCGCTTTGGCGATGGAATGTGTTCAGGCAAATCTCGCGGGGTATCTCCCAGTCACTGTCCAGGCGCGCGCCCAGGATTCTCTGCAGCTCCCGCTCGCCCAGAAAATCGGCAGCGGCGCTCAGCACACTTTCCAGCCTTTCAGAGTCGCTGGAGCAAATGCTGGCCCTGATATCGTATTTTATTTCCTGCCGCCGCGCGATGGATTCGAGCTGGTGTCCAATCTCCTGCGCCGAGGCACTGTCGAATGACGCAGGATCCGGGCCGGGAATGAAATGCTGCTCATAGAGGGAGTCTTTTGCATCCACGATATGACGCTTGATCACCACATAGGCTTCGCGCGGATTGTACGACATATGCCATTTATAGGGCTCTGATTCCACACGCAGAGGCACCCGCACTTCAACGGCAATGCCTTCTTTCTCTCCACGGCGCTGAACGTCCTGGATCAGATAAGTCCTTTCCGCAGAGCTGCCTCCATATACCGGCTGAACAATGATTCTCTGGCCGTGCTTCGCCGCGTGCGCCATGAAGAGCTCGTAATTCTCCTGAAAATTCACGCCCTGATCACCACCGCCCATGAAAACTTCAGTGGCACGAGGCCCGGCATGCTTGTACAACGTCACGCCGTCGGCGGTATTGATCAGAAGAAACGCACTGCATTTCGAGAAACCCTGGCTGATTTGGATCTGTCCGGTGGAAATCTCTTCATAGCCCTGCCGGATCTCCTGCGCCGGACTGCCACCCCGGGCGCAGTCTTCAAATTCCGCTCTTAAATCGGCGGGCCTTTTTATGTTTCTCGTTTCCATGGGGGGTGAGAATGCCACAAAAATTAAATTATGTAAATAATATTCTTGACATAACCTTATGGCCCGGCTACGCCTATCCCATCAGATTCCAAAGCAAGGGGCGAAAGATGGGCGAGATACAGGATAAATTGGCTGAATTCGGCCGGGAAGTTGAAAGACTGACCGCTGAATTCCTGGCGGCAGCCACCGTCAGCGACGACAGGCACATCGTCTATGTCGCCGGCATGGAGGCGCATGACCAGGGCAATGGAAGGTGGATTTATGCGATAGCCCCTAACTTTAGCAGTGTCGTGCGCATCTGCCCTGAAGCCGATAAAGATGAGCAAATTGAAATCGTCAAGAAAGACATGGCGGAAGACGCTGCCATGAGAGGGGCATTGCTTCCCGTCTTCGGCTCAGGAAACCCCATACATACGATTTGAAAATACGATTTGAAAAAAATCCGGCTCTGATACACTCGGCGCATTCATACGAGAGGAGCCTGACATGAACCCCGTCAAAAATCATACCGCCTTTGCCGTTTTCTTCAGCGCGCTGACGCTGGGCCTTTGTCTGCCCGCGCATGCCGGGCTTGACCTGAAGAACCAGACGGAAGTCGCCATTGACGATCTCGATCTCGACCATAATGGCCGCATCACCCGCAAGGAAGTCGCCGAATACATGTTTTATTATTTCGACCGCGACGGCAATGAAGTCCTGACCAGCGGTGAATACCGTGCCACGCGGCCGATTGCCGTCAAACCCTCTGACGGAACCCTTGTCACCTTCACCGATCTGGACAATGACGGGCAGGATGACGGGATAAAATACGACACGGAATCCTTCCTGAAGAAAGCGATGGTCTCTGAATACGATCCAGGCGGAAAAGGCATACGCGCGCAGGATTTCGTCGATCTGTACCTGATGCGGATCGATTCAGACAAAAGCGATGGCGTAGAGCTGAGCGAATGGCAGAAAGCCTATGAGAAGCACGCCGTTAACAAGCCCAACACGCCGACCGAAGCCAACAATAACGACCGCTACAACCCGAACTGAGGCTTAATTAAAGGGATTTCGTGAGCGGCTTCCGCCGCGCGGGAGCCCGGGAGCGCCCTGACGGGCGCAACCCTGTCGCTTTACCCTATTTTTTAGGCGAAAGCACTCTATTCATAAAGTAAAAATATCAAATATTAATAATTTTTAAAGTATATAATTTTTTATTTGATATATTTATTGTATAAACTAAAGTAAATAATAAAAAATTTTTCCAATTATTGAATAAATACTGTAATAAAAAAGCGACAGGCGGCGACAAACCTTCCCGTTTTTTCTTGACTTTCTTTTCATGGTTTTGTATTGTTATTTTGTATTCACTGAGAAAGGAGCAAAAACATGCGCTTTCTTCTTGGGTACAATAAAGGCCAGGCTTTAAGATCCATGTTCAGGATCTCAGGACCTGGCGGTTACGCGAAGAGTAGCGGTGCGGTGCGCAAAAGGCTGGATGCCACGTTATGGCGCAATTACTACAGACCCGCCCCTCGCTAACTATTAAATATGTCAACAGGCGCCATCATACTGCAGACGATGGCGCCTTTCGTTTGTCCCCGGATTCGCGTGTTTGCATATTTATTTAAAGGTCGGGCCCGGCGTCACAGGCGCCGTTATGGGCGACGCTCTGTCGTCCGGCAGCGGGCCCTGCGGCCTCTGTCCTGTAATGTCACGCTTAGCTTCCTCCAGCGCCCTTGAAAACGCCGTCAGCCGGTCGGCTGTCGCGTTCCAGTCGGCGAACATATGGTAGCCGTTGCTGAACCAGCTTAGCGATGAGTAGACTTCCGTGTAGGACTGGCGCGCCAGAAGAAATTCCCCCGGCGTCATCGTTCTCGCCAGCGCCTGCGGCGCCGCCAGAAGCAGGGGTACGATCTGCGGGCTTTGCCCATTGAAGGAAATCACTTCGTTCAGTCGGCGCTGGCGCTCGAGCAGATCAAGGCGGGCGCGAGCAACATCATCGAATTTTTCATTCAGCGCCATTTCCTGTGTCGCCGCCTGCCCTGACGCCGCAATGTTCTGCGCGTTGTCCTTCACATGAACCAGCCCATGCCTTAAACGTGCCTCGGCGTTCTGCAAAATCGTGTTCAGCCGGTGCAGCGGCTCGCCCACCTTGTGTGAAAGGCCGGAAGCGGCAAAAGCAAAAACCGCGGATGCGCCCAGCATAAGCGGCGAGGCCTGCCACAGCACGGCCGCCCATGTCACCAGATTAAGCGTCGAGCGCAGAAAGCCCAGCCCCAATCCCAAAGTCATGTCAGAAAACCGGGAGATGTCTTCTGCAATTCTCTGATCCGGGTTGATGTCCGGCTGACCGTTCGTCTGAATCCTGTGATGCAGGTCGTCCCCGAGCCAGGCGCGGTTAAACTGCTTCGTCAGCCAGCCCCGCCAGCACAACTGAAGACTCTGGATGGTTTTTTCACGGTAAGGGCCAACCTTGCTGATCGCCGCCGCCGCTCCTGTCACGACACCGACATTGGCGGCGAAAGAAACGATATCCCCCGCCTTGAATAGCGCGTCGACCGCGCCCTTGATCCCGTAGCCGGTTCCGGCCGCAAGCGCGATCTCGGCCCCCATCATGGCCAGAATCCCGACCAGCATCCGGCGCGCCCGGCGCTTTTCCTCCGAAACCCAAAATGGCCGGATGAGCGCCCACTTCTCCCGCGAGAGAAAGCGCATTTGGTTCAAAAAGCTGCTGCCGGGCCTGAAAGCCGTGAACGCCATTACTTCGACCCAACCCTGTTTTTTTATATGAAAAACTGTTTGGGCCGATGATAGCGGCGGCATACCTGCATTTCAATCTGTATTTTCTATAAACTGATAGCTGTCCCAAGGCTGTCATGCGGCGCTGCCGCAGGAGAGGTTTGTTTCCGGCAAGCGCCGCCGCCGGGGAGAGCTCCGCGAACCACCCGGGAGGGGATGGCAAAGGAATTAAAATGACTGTAGTGTCTAAGCCTGTTCAAGAATAGAAGGATCGTTTCATGCCTGAGAAAAAAGGACGCGCCGGCGAAAAGACACTGGCACAGACTGCGGGCCTTTTTTCCATCCATGTCATTACGGCTTCCGGAACGGCCTGGGCTTTTCTGGCTTTGATCGCCGCCGCCAACGGCTCATGGGAACACATGTTCCTGTGGCTGGGCGTAGCGCTTCTGGTCGACGCACTGGATGGCCCGCTGGCGCGGCGCGCAAAACTGGCGGAAAAAATGCCGCGCTGGTCTGGCGAAACACTCGACCTCGTCGTCGATTTCGTCACCTATGTTTTCGTTCCCGCTTATGCGATCGCAAGCTGCGGCCTTCTCCCTGACGGCGTTGCCCTGTTCGCCGGGATCGCCATTGTTATCACCAGCGCGATTTATTTTTCCGACCGCGCCATGAAAACCGAAGACAATTATTTTCAGGGCTTCCCCGCCATCTGGAATGTGGCCGTATTCTACCTGCTGCTCATGGCGCCACCGCCCGGGCTGGCTACCTTGTTCGTAGGCATACTGATGATCATGACATTCCTGCCGATTCCGTTCATTCATCCCTTGCGCGTCATACGCTGGCGCCGGTTCAACATCGCACTGATGGTGATCTGGTCCCTGCTGGCGCTGAGCGCGCTGGGACACCACATGGCGGCAGGGCCGCTGGTCACCGGCACGCTATGCGTCATTGGCCTTTATATTCTTGGCGGCGGCGTGATCGCCGGGAAACGCGCCTGAAAGCGCGGCCCAAACCCCCAAAAATTTGTCATTAATTTCAGCAGGGTACTCTGGAATGCGCTGCACAACAAAGGGGCTTTGACAGCATTTCGGTATTTGTCTAAGGTTGCTCACGATTTGAAATAATAAAGCGCACGTATGAATAAATAAAAAAACGTGTAAAAAAGAAAACAGGGAGAATAGAAATGACGCCTTTTTCCAGAGCAGCCGGGGCTGTTGCCCTTAGCCTTTGCACTTCCTTCACCTCCATTGCCTGCGGACCGCTCCGTCCGACCATCTCGGTGGGTGGTCTGAAACAAAACATCGATCTTTTCACCGATCAGGCCGATTACGAGAGCCGCGCCAAGAAGCTTCATAACGGCGTCTCGCCCGACGATGCCTTTGCCACCATGGGCGTCGACAAAACCCGCTTCATCGTCCTCAAGGACAAAGAGCGCATGGATGCCGCCTTCGGCGGCGCCTCGCCGCAGCCGCGCTCCGAGGAAGAGATGCGCCGGATTATGGACCTTCTGACCCGCGTGACGGTTTACCGCATGACCTATCAGGATCAGAATAAAAAGGTGACCGTCGGCGTCGACAAAACCGATTTCAAATCGAGCGGTTTCGACCGGCAGATCACGCTGATATTCCTCGATGGCAAGCTGACGAACTCAACAGCGGAGCCGATTGCGGCCGACAGCAAGGAAACGGCGCCGGTCCTGACCGGTAATCCGACCATCAATGAAACGGAGCAGATTTACACGATTCCGGAACTGGGCAAGCAGTTGCCCAGAGCCCTTATTGGCGGCGCCAAGATGGCCTTCTGATCTCCTCCTTTCAGGAAAGACGAGAAACGGCCCGGTTAACAAGCCCGTGCCGTTTTCTTTTCCTGCGCTGCGCCGCTATCAGGGTGGTGTCATGCGCGCAGCCATATAGCGGGCCAGAATTTCCCGCGATTCGGAGCTGGTCTTGTGCCGAAGGCCCGGCACGAGGTGGACGGTAAGATCCGGCACATGCTGGCCCAGATAAGAGATGCTGTCCTGAAAACGCAACTGCGGAATGGATTCGTCGGCATCGCCATAAATGAAAAGCGTGGGCGACACGGAGGCCGGAGGCTTGCTGCCGAAAAACAGCGTACTGTGCGCAACGATGCTGCCTATGGGTTGGGGGCGCGCAAACGCCGTGTATAGGGCTACGCCCCCACCCTGCGAAAACCCCATCAGCGCGACATCCTTGTCCTGCAGCCCGAGCACGTCGCGCTGGTTGTCAATGAAATCGTTCAGGCGCTGCGCCACCTGGGACACCCGCGCGCCCATATCCTTCATGCTGCCCTGAACGGAAAACCAGCGCCGCTCTGCTTCATCGCCGGAAGGGCACACTTCGGGCGCATTAACCATCAATATCCGCGCACCGGGCATGGTTTTTTCGATCTCTTCGGCTACCTTCTCCATGATGGTCGCATTGCGTCCATAGCCGTGCAAGAGAAAGGCGAGCTGGCGCGCCGTGCCCGGCGGCGCCCCGCGGGCGATAAAATCAAATTCCTGCTTGAGCATCGCGTCTCCCCTTATATATATCCCTGTCAGCGGCAATATTCGTATTGCTTCTTTTGTTTTATGGTTCTACCACATCAGGATGTCCTGAGATAGCCATCCCGGGATATGGTCTGTCTGCAAAGCGTTTATATATAAATGAAAACATATACGACATATGCAAACCTGCCCGCTGAAGCGCGGGGCGCCTTTATCGCCATCGGCAATTTCGACGGTGTACACAAAGGCCATCAGACTCTCCTGCGGCAGGCCCGCGAGCAGGCCAATGCCCACGGCAAAAAACTGGGCGTCCTGACTTTTGAGCCGCATCCCCGCCGCCTGTTCCGTCCCGATGATCCGCCGTTCCGCCTGACGCCTGAACCTTTAAAGCGCGAACGATTGCAGGCCTGCGGCGTCGATCTTCTGTTTTGTCTGAATTTTGACTGGAACTTCGCCAGCCAGAGCGCAGAGACATTCATCGACGACATTCTGCGTAGCGGATTGCAACCGTCCCATGTCGTGGTCGGGCAAGGCTTTCGTTTCGGCCAGCTGCGCAAAGGCACGGCAGACACGCTCAAGGACAGCGGCATCCCGGTCAGCGTGCCCGGACGCCTGCTCGCCGACGGAAGTGGCCAAACCATCTCCTCCAGCCGCATCCGTCAATATCTAAGTCAGGGCGATATCGCCGAAGCTAACGACCTGCTCGGCTGGCCCTGGGAAATCGAGGGCATCGTTGTCAAAGGCGACCAGCGCGGCCGGACGCTCGGGTTCCCGACGGCCAATCTGGCGCTCGGTGAAACGCTGCATCCCGCCTACGGCATCTATGCGGCACAGGTACGGATCGTTGAGGATGGACCCGGGGCGCCGTGGCACTTATCCGCCACCAATATCGGAATCCGGCCGATGTTCGAGGTGCCGGTCGGCCTGGTCGAGGCCCACATCCTGAATTTCAGCCGCGAAATTTACGGGAAAACCCTGCGCGTCCGGCCCGTAACACGACTGCGCGGCGAAGCGCGCTTTGAAACGCTGGATGCTCTTGTCAAACAGATGGCGCAGGACTGCCGCCAGGCCGAAGATCTTCTCAAAAAACAAATTTCGTCATAAGATGACTTGTGGCCGTCGTTGAAACCCTTATCACCAATATCATTCCGCTTTATATCCTGATCGGGCTCGGGTATATCGGCGGTCGCTGGCTCGACATCAATGTCCAGTCCGTTGCCCGCATCGCGATTTTCATCGCCGCCCCGATCGTCACCTTCGGCGCCATGGCAAAACTCAAATTCGATCCCAGCTACGCGCTGCTGCCCTTCGTCATCCTCGGCGCTTCCGTGTCTATCACCCTGATCACCTATAATTTCGCGCGCATGCGCTGGAGGAACAACACCGCCAATTTGATCGGCCTTGGCAGCGTCGCAGGCAACACCGGCTATTTCGGCCTGCCGCTGGCGATGGCCCTTTACGGCACCGAATGGGCGGGCGTTTATCTTCTGATGAACGTGGCCACACAGATTTCCGAGGTCACGCTCGGCTATTTTCTCGCGGCGCGCGGCCATCACAGCGTGCGCGAAAGCCTGATCAAAGTTCTACGCCTGCCCGCCGTGCATGCCCTTTATTGCGGCCTGCTGATAAATTTCAGCGGCATCACCCTGCCCGACATATTTTACCGTTACTGGACTTATGCCACCGGCACCTGGGTCTTCACCGGCATGATGGTGATCGGCGTGGCGCTGGGTAAAATACCCAAGCTTGAATTCGATTTCCGGCTGATGCGCTGGCTGTTCGCGGCAAAATTCATTCTCTGGCCGCTGGCCGGAATTGCCTTCATCCTGATCGACAGGCATCTGCTCGGCCTTCTGCCGGAAACCGCCCATGGCCTGATCATGATCTTCACGTCGGTGCCGCTGATGGCCAATCTTGTCGCCTATGCCGCCCAGATGAACCTGCACACGGAACGGGCGGCCTCAACCGTCCTGGTCAGTACATTTTTCGCGATTGCCTATATGCCGGCCCTTTTGTTCTGGGCGCGATATTACGGCCTTATTCCCTGAAAATGAAACGCTAGCGCCGGAAAACGGCGACCATCTCGATATGCGCGGACCAGACAAACTGGTCTATCACCTGAAACGATTCAAATTTATAGCCGCCGCCGCACAAAATCCGCGCATCGCGCACGAAAGTCGAGGCGCTGCATGATATGCTGACCACCAGCGGCACACGCGAATGCGCCAGATGAAGCGCCTGCTCCGCCGCCCCCATGCGGGGCGGATCCAGGACAACCCCCTCGAATAGCGACAACTCTTTTTCGCTCAGCGGCGAAGAAAAAAGATTGCGGCGGACGACGCTCAGCGACTCGGACCGCGCCGCCGCCTTCTGCAGCGCGGCGATGGCGGCCGGATCGGATTCAACCGCCTGCACACGCCCCAAATCCATCAGAGGTCCGGTAAAAGTACCGCAGCCCGCGAACAGATCGGCGCTGCGTTTGACGTTCGACGCCCTGAAAGGCGCCATAACGGCCGCAACCAGCACCGCCTCTCCTTCCGCGCTCGGCTGAAGAAACGCGCCGGGCGGCAACTCCACCTTCAGACCGAAGCTGCGCTTGGTCACCGGCGCGCGCTCCACCATCACCTCCGGCGCCGCGTCCTCATCTGCGCGCCAGGAGAGCCGCGCGAGCCCGCAGGCCTGCGCCAGCTCCTTGAGCACAGCCCCGGAAGGCTTGCGCCGCGGACCTGTCAGCAGAACATCCAGAGCGCCGTCCGCATCCTGCATGAACACGGCGCAGGAATCTCCTTCTTTCAGAAGGCCGGCCAGATGCGGACGCAGCGATTCTTTCAGCGCCTCCAGCCGCGGTGTCAAAATCAAACAGCCGGGAATATCCGTGACGTCGTGGCTGCGCGCGCGGTGAAACCCGAGACCAAGCACCCCGTCCCTGAGGACAGCGGCCAGGGTCGCGCGGCGGCGCGTACCGGCAGGGATGAAGACAGGGGATTTAATTTCGGCGGGCACCAGTCCCGCCTTCGCCAAGAGTCCGACGGGGCGCCCCGCCTTCCAGCTTCGGTAGGCACGCTCCTCCCAGTGCTGCAGGCTGCAACCGCCACACGAATCATAATGAGGACAGCCGGGCGTCACCCTGTCCGGGCCGGCTTCGAGAATCTCCAGAAGCGCGGCGGCAATGCCTTTGTCCCGGTCCTCGCGCAGCTCCGCCCGCACAAGCTCCCCCGGCAAAGCCCGGGGCACGAACACAGGACGGCCCTGCCAATCCCCCAGCCCGTCGCCCCGGCGGCCCACTTCGCTGATCCGGATTTCAACCTGTTCCTTTTTAACCATGCGCCCTCATTTCATCTTAAGCCGCCGGCGTCAAGGCAGATGGTTAATATTTATTTAACATATTCTGTTGTATTTTGGTCAGGCTCATAAGGAAGCGCGGCATGCCCAATGAAAACGGTCACCAGACTGAGGAAGAGCGGCGGCAAGAGCTGAAGGAAAGATTCAACGGCCTTCAGGCCCGCCGGCCGGAGCTTGTGGCCGATTCCGAATTTATTGACGAAGTGGGAAAACGGCTATGAGTAAAGACCATGACAGCATGGACACGCAGCCCGCACAGTAACCGGATTTCCCCCGCCCAAACCCGCATAACCCCTATATTTGCAAGTTTATCTTGATTTTTCAGGGCGTTGACGCAATAGTCGCGCATGGCCGACCCCAAGGAAACCGCTGATTTCTACAAGAAAACCGTCTTTCTGCCGAAGACGGAGTTTCCAATGCGCGGCGAATTGCCGAAAAAAGAGCCGGAAATCCTGAAAAAATGGCAGGACATGGACCTGTACGGCCAGATGCGCAAGGCCGCGGCCGGAAAGCCCAAATTCATCCTTCATGACGGCCCGCCCTACGCCAACGGCCATATCCACATGGGACACGCCCTCAACAAGATACTGAAGGACGTCGTGGTCAAATCCTGGCAGATGATGGGATATGATGCACCCTATGTGCCGGGATGGGACTGTCACGGCCTGCCGATCGAATGGAAGATCGAGGAAGAATACCGCGAAAAAGGCAAGGACAAGGACAGCGTCGATCCCCTGACTTTCCGCGACGAATGCCGCAAGTTCGCCAAAACATGGGTCGACACGCAAAGCGGCGAGTTCCAGCGCCTGGGCGTATCCGGCAACTGGAAAGACCCTTATCTGACCATGACCAACGCCGCCGAAGGCAAGATCGCGCGCGAAATACACAAGTTTCTGCAGAACGGCAACCTGTATCGCGGCGTCAAGCCGGTCATGTGGTCGGTGGTCGAGAAAACCGCGCTGGCCGAAGCCGAAGTGGAGTACAAGGAGCACAAGTCGGTGACGGTGTGGGTGAAGTTTCCGGTCATTGATACAGAAATTGACTGGCTAAAAGACTCTTCGATTGTCATTTGGACGACTACGCCCTGGACGCTCCCCTCCAACCGCGCCGTTGCCTATGGTGAAAATATAAACTACGGCATTTATGAGATTTTAGAGGTTGGGGAGGGCAGCAAAGCAAAAGTTGGCGAAAAACTTGTAATCGCAACCGTTTTGGCAGCTTCTGTTTTTGAACAAGCAAAAATTCAAAATGCCAAAATGATTCATGAGATGAAAGCACGGACATGGGGTAATGAGAAAATCTTCTGCGCCCACCCGCTGCGCGGCAAGGGCTACGATTTCGATGTCCGGCTGCTGCCCGGCGATCATGTCACCGCCGACACCGGAACGGGTTTCGTCCATATCGCACCGGGCCATGGCGCTGACGACTTCGTGCTGGGCCAGAAATTCGGGCTGGAGGTGACAGACAACGTCACCGACGACGGAAAATTCCGCGACCATGTCCCGCTCTTTGCCGGGAAAGAGATTTACAATGCCAAAGGCGAGATGGGCGACGGCAACTTCGCCGTCATCAAGGCGCTGGACGAAGCCGGCGCGCTGCTGGCCAAGGGCTACCTGCGCCATGAATACCCGCACAGCTGGCGCTCCAAGGCGCCGCTGATCTTCCGCACCACACCGCAATGGTTTATCGCCATGGACGGCAAAGGCAAACTGCGCGACAAGGCGCTGGCCGCTATCCGGGAAACCCAATGGCTGCCCAAAAAAGGCGAAACCCGCATCACCGCCATGATCGAACAGCGCCCGGACTGGTGCATCTCGCGCCAGCGCGAGTGGGGCGTTCCCATTGCGCTGTTCGTCGAAAAGAAAACCGGCAAGCCGCTCGACGACGCGGAAGTCCTGAGCCGCATCGGCGATATTTTTGAAAAAGAGGGCAGCGATTCCTGGTGGTCGCGCCCCCCGCAGGATTTTTTGGGCAACAAATACAGCGCCGAGGATTACGAACAGGTTTTCGACATTGTCGATGTATGGTTCGAATCCGGCGCCACACACGCCTTCGTGCTGGAAAGCCGGCCGGAGCTGCAATCCCCCGCCGACCTCTACCTTGAAGGCTCCGACCAGCACCGCGGCTGGTTTCATTCCTCCCTGCTCGAGAGCTGCGGCACGCGCGGGCACGCGCCCTACAAGGCCGTCCTGACACATGGCTTCGTGCTGGACGAAAAAGGCTACAAGATGTCTAAATCGCAGGGCAACGTCGTCGACCCGCTGGAGATGATGCAGCAGCACGGCGCTGACATACTGCGCCTGTGGACCATGCTGTCGGACTATTCAGAAGACATCCGCATCGGCAAGGATACGCTCAAACTCACGGCCGATCTCTACCGCCGCCTGCGCAACACGTTCCGCTATCTTCTCGGCGCGCTGGATGGCTTCACCGAAGGCGAGAAAATCGCTGACCACAAGCAGATGCCCGAGCTGGAGCAGCTGGTCCTGCACTGGCTGGCCGGGCTGGATGCGGAAATCCGCATATATATAAGGAACTACGAATTCGGCAAGCTGACGCACCGGCTGCACAATTTCTGCAACAACGAACTATCAGCCTTTTATTTCGACATCCGCAAGGACAGCCTGTACTGCGACCGGCCGGACAGCCTGAAGCGCCGCGCCTGCCGCACCGTCATGGCACACCTGTTCAATGCCCTGAGCGCATGGCTGGCGCCCATACTGTGCTTCACCGCCGAGGAAGCGTGGGCTCATCGCCCGGCCGGAACCGGCTCAGAAGAAAGTGTGCACCTGCGCACGTTCCCGGACCTGCCCGCCGCCTGGAAGAATGAAAAACTGGAGGAAAAGTGGAATAAAATCAGGGCAAAAAGAGAAACGGCCCTGGCCCTGCTTGAAACATCTCGCCAGGAAAAGACCATAGGATCTTCACTGGAAGGAAGCCTGACTTTTGTCATTGGAGAAAAATATAAAGACACCTTCAATGTTGACATGGCGGAAATTTGCATTATCTCACAAGCAAACATAAAATTTGGCGAAGCGGATCATGTTGAGTTTGAAAAAGCGGCCGGATCAAAATGCAGCCGCTGCTGGAAGGTTCTTCCCGAGGTCGGCAGCGACAGGCAGCACAAGAATGCCTGCAACCGCTGTGCCGATGCCGCACGCTGGCATGAGGAAAACGCCCAGGAAGCGGCCTGAAAAACACAACGTATGAAAAAACATCTCAAAGACATGAGTAAATATAAAATTGCCGCGCTGATGGTCTTTATTGCCCTGGCCGCGGACCAGATCACGAAAACCATGGCCCTGGGCCTGAGCGGGAAGATCGTCACGGTCCTGCCTTTTTTCAACCTCGTCCTGATCTGGAATCGCGGCATCAGCTTCGGCCTGTTCAACCATTACGATTCGGCGGGAGCATTGATTTTGACCGGGGTCTCTCTGGCGATTGTCGCGCTGCTGCTTGTGTGGCTGCGTCAGGCGGAGAAAAAAGTACTGGCGCTGGCCATCGCCGCCGTTATCGGCGGGGCGCTGGGGAACGTCATTGACCGGCTGCGCTTTGGCGCGGTTGTGGATTTTCTCGATTTTCATGTCGGCGACTGGCACTGGCCTGCTTTCAATATCGCGGATTCCTGCATTGTGCTGGGCATTGCCATGATCGTACTCGATGGTCTATTCTCTGAGCCGGAAAGAAAGGGTGCCCTTCCCGATGAGCAGCAGAAAACTCAGTAAAACATGGTTTTTGTGCGCGCTGGCAGCGCTGGCTCTCGCCGGCTGCAGCAACGCCAAGGAACAGCTGGGCCTGACCCGGAAGTCACCGGATGAATTTGCCGTAATCAAGCGCGCCCCTCTGGCCATGCCGCCCGATTACGCGCTGCGTCCGCCCGCGCCGGGCGCTGCCCGCCCGCAGGAAGAGGCTGTGGAGACACAGGCCCGGGAAGTCGTCTTCGGCCAGCAGGGGCAACCGGCACCCGCGAGCCGCACACCAACATCAACAGAATCCGCCGTTTTGCAGCAGGCCGGGGCACAGGCCGCCGACCCCTCCATCCGCTCGGTGGTGGATAAGGAAGCCGGCGAAACAACATCGTCCAAGAAGCCCGTGGCCGAGCGCCTGCTGGGCTGGACGACCGGGAAGAACGGTGAGCCCGGCGCCACGGTTGTCGATGCCGCCGCCGAGAATGAGCGCCTGAAGAAAAACGCCCAGGAAGGCAAACCCGTTACAGAAGGTGAAACCCCCAGCAAGGAAGAGTGATGTCGTGCCCAGTGCCTCCCGCATGATCCGGCCTGTCCTGCTTCGCTTCTGTGCGCTTTCACTTCTGCTTTCATTCGTTCTTCTGACCGCTTCGCCTGTACCCGCCGCCGGAAACGCCGCCGGAAACGCCGCCGCGCCGGAGGAGCAGAAAAAAATCTTCAATGCCGAGACTTTCACGCTGGCCAACGGCCTGCAGGTCGTCGTCATCCCCAACCACCGCGCCCCGGTGGTTGCCCACATGGTCTGGTACAAGACCGGCGCGATAGATGAAGACCCGAGCCAATCAGGAATTGCGCATTTCGTAGAACACCTGATGTTCAAGGGTACGCAGAAAACGCCGCCCGGTGACTTTTCAAAAACCGTACGCGCCATGGGCGGGCAGGACAATGCCTTCACCGCAGAAGACTACACCGCCTATCATGAAGTTATTGCCCGCCAGAACCTGGAAACAATCATGGAAATGGAAGCCGACCGGATGGCGAACCTGACCTTCCCGCCTGACGATGTGCTTTCCGAGCGCAAAGTGGTGATCGAAGAGCGGCGCGAGCGCACCGACAACGACCCGCGCGGCTATTTTCACGAGCAGCTGCGCGCCGCGCTTTTTATCAACCACCCTTATGGCAGTCCGGTCATAGGCTGGCTGCATGAAGTTGACGTGCTCGACCGCGACCATGTCAAGGCGTTCTATGAGACGCATTATGCCCCGAACAACGCCCTACTGATCGTCTCCGGCGATATTACGGCGGCTGAGCTGCGCCCGCTGGCTGAAAAAATCTACGGTCCCGTCCCCGCCAAAAATCTGCCTGCGCGGCACTGGACCGAAACGCCGCCTTTGCCGGGCCTTGCCACCCTGACGCTGCATCACCCCAGCATCCACCAGCCGATCCTCCAGCGTTTGTACCGCGCCCCTTCCTATGGCCAGAACAAGCAGGATTCGCTGGCGCTTGAAGTCCTGCAGAACATCATGGATGGCGGCGCCACCTCCCGTCTTTATAAAACGCTTGTCGTTGAGAAGAAGCTAGCGACCAGCGCGGGCATGAGCTATGACGGCACAAATCTTTCCGATGGCACATTGTCTTTTGCACTTACGCCCGCAGACAATGTCAGCCTCGACCAGCTTGATCATGCTGTCGATGAGATTCTGCGCATACTGATCCGGGACGGCATCAGCGATCAGGAACTGCGCGAATCCAAGGACCGCATGAAAGATTCCGCCACCTATGCACGCGACAGCCTGATGGGCCCGGCCATGATCTTCGGCCAGGCGTTGACCACAGGGGCGGCGATCGACGATGTCGAATACTGGCCCGCTCACATTGAATCGGTGACGGCGGCGCAGATTCAGGATGTCGCGAAGCGTTACCTGAATCCCGACGATTATGGCATGCGCCCCTATGTCAGCGGCCGCCTCCTGCCTGCCGAGACGCCCGCACAAGAGCCGGGATCTCCCGCTGGAAAGGCCACGCCATGAAAATAGAACGCGCCAGAAAAGCCGCCCTGCTAGCCCTGCTCTTTATCCTGTGCCTTGGCGCCTCTTTCATATTGTTCAGCCACGCACGGGCGGCGGAGCGTTTTCTCGACATACAAAAGGTCCAGAGCGCGGGTGGCATCCCGGCCTGGCTGGTCGAAGACCACAGCCTGCCCGTTATCACCATCGAATTCGCCTTCGCCGGTGCCGGATCGGCGCTCGATCCTGCCGACAGGCAGGGATTGGCCCGGATGCTGTCCAACACTCTGGATGAAGGTGCGGGCGAGATGGACAGCCAGGCCTTTCAGAAGGCGCTGGATGATAATGTCATCACGCTGAGCTTCACATCGGCGCGGGACGACCTGCATGGCACGCTTAAAACACTGACCCGGCACAAGGATACCGCCTTTGGCCTGCTGCAGATGGCTCTGACGGCGCCCCGCTTTGATCAGGAAGCGATAGAGCGCATGCGCGCGGCTAACATCACACGCATCCGCTCCTCCCTTTCCGATCCCGGCTGGCTGGCGGCGCGCCTGATTAACGACACGGCTTTCGCCGGGCATCCCTATGCCCTGAACAGCGGCGGAACGCTCACAAGCCTGCAGAAAATCACCGCCGCTGATCTGCGCACCTTTGCCGCCGAACATATGAGCCGTGACCAGCTTCTCGTTTCCGCGGTCGGCGACATCACGCCGGCGGAGCTGACCGTCTTGCTGGACAAAGTGTTCGGTAAGCTGCCCGCAAAATCAAAAGCCATTGATATTCCGGATTCAGAAGTGAAAAACGGCGGCCAGATTGCGTTCTTTGAAAAGGACATCCCGCAAACGGTCATCGAGATCATGCAGCCCGGCATAGGGCGCGGCACGCCCGACTACCACGCCTTCCAGATCATGAATTTCATTCTCGGCGGCAGCGGGTTCGGCTCACGCCTGACCGAGGAAGTGCGCGAAAAGCGCGGCCTGACTTACGGGGTCCATTCCGCGCCTTTTCTGCTGGACCACCTCAAGGCCTTAAGCATTTCCACCTCGACGGAAAGCGGCAACACAATTGAAGTGCTCGGCCTTATTAAGCAGGAAATTGAAAAGATGAAATCCACGCCGGTCACGGACAAAGAGCTGGCGGACGCCAAATCCTACCTGATCGGATCCCTGCCCCTGAACCTGACCTCGACCGACGATATTGCCGGCATCATGATGGGGCTGCAGCTCGATCATCTGCCCATTGATTATCTGGATACGCTTAAGCAGAAGATCGAAGCCGTCACCAAAGAAGACATACAGCGCGTAGCGCAAAAAATTCTGAAGCCCGACGGGCTGACCATCGCCGTGGTCGGAAAAAAGCAGGACGGCCTGAACCCCACCCGGATCGTGGACAGGCTCCCCAATGTTGAATGAGCGCCCAGAGTGGATGGCCCTGCAGCGCCACCGCGAGACTCTGGCAAAGACAAATCTGGCCGCCCTGTTCGCCGCCGACGGCCAGCGCTTCGAGAATTTCAGCATCCGCATCGACGGACTTCTGGCCGATTATTCTAAAAACCGCGTGACAGCAGAAACAATCGCGCTTCTTTTAAAGCTGGCGAAAGCCTGCGACGTCGAAGGCTGGCGCGACCGCATGTTCGCGGGCGACAAGATTAACGCCTCGGAACAGCGCGCCGTCCTGCACACGGCCCTGCGCCGCCCGGCAACCGACAGCGTAATGCTGGACGGGGAAGATGCAATGCCCTTCATTCATAAGGTCCTGAACGACATGAAGGTTTTCAGCGATGCGGTTCGCGGCGGCGCCTGGAAAGGCTTCACCGGAAAACAGATTACATCCGTGATTCATATCGGTATCGGCGGCTCCGTCCTGGGGCCACAGCTGGTCTGCGAAGCTCTGGGAAATGAAAGAGGAAAAAAAATTCCGGTGCGGTTCGTCTCCAATATCGACGGCGCCGATATGGCCGGCGCGCTTGAATCGGCTGACCCCCACTCCACCTTGTTCATCGTTGCCTCGAAAACATTCACCACGCAGGAAACCATCGCCAACGCGCAAACGGCGCGTCAATGGCTGATCAGCCACCTGAAAGACGAGAAGGCCGTGGCGCGTCATTTCGTTGCCCTGTCCACCAATGAAAAAGCCGTGGCCGATTTCGGCATCGCGCCTGAGGCAACCTTCCCTTTTCGTGACTGGGTTGGCGGGCGTTACAGCCTGTGGTCGGCGATCGGCCTGCCTGTTTGTCTGGCTTTCGGGTTCGGAACGTTCCGCGCCCTTCTTGACGGCGCGCACGCCATGGACCGGCATTTCTGCGAAGCGCCACCGGAAAGGAATATTCCCCTCCTCCTGGGCCTGATCGGGGTGTGGCACCGCAATTTCTTCGGCGCGCAGAGCTACGCTGTTCTGCCCTACAGCCAGAATCTGGAGCGCCTGCCTGTCTGGCTGCAGCAGGTCGATATGGAGTCGAACGGCAAAACAGTCGACCGTGATGGAAAACCTGTGACTTACGACACCGGCCCGGTTGTATTCGGTGGCGCCGGCACCAACGGCCAGCATACGTTTTACCAGCTTCTTCATCAGGGCTCGTCCTTCATACCCTGCGATTTTATCGGCTTTGCCGCCACGCCCGCGAATGTACCCGGACATCACCGGATGCTTCTGGCCAACCTGCTGGCCCAGCCGCAGGCCCTGATGGCGGGGCGCCCGCTGGCGGAGTCCGGCAATGACCCGCAGCGCGCATTCAGCGGCAACAGACCATCCACCACGCTCCTGTTCGAGCGGCTGGACGCCTGGCACCTGGGCCTGCTCCTGGCCCTGTATGAGCACAAAATCTTCGTTCAGGGTATCATATGGAATATCAATAGCTTCGACCAGTGGGGGGTCGAGCTGGGCAAAGTTCTGGCAAACGATATTTTGGAAAAAGGGAAGGGTGGCACCCCCGATGCCTCCACGGCCGGCCTGCAGTCCTATCTGCGCGCGCACGCGGCCGGATCGATATAGGCTTCACCAAGCCTCTGTGATAATATCTTGCGGCATAAGCAGGAGCCGCAGGCCCTTGAAACGCCCAGAAACCAAAAGCAAAAATACGCCACTTCTCAGGACGCCATGAACAATCCCGCGGCAGCCCGACCAGGTCTGGAAAAAGTAACCCAGCGCGAGCTGGATGAAATTATTAAAAAGCACCGCACCTTTTTGAAAGGTATTCGCGGCGGCGCGCGGGCCGTGATTAAATTCAAGGATATTTCCGGCCTTGATTTCCGCAAAGGCGATCTCTCCCAGGGCGACTTCACCGGCTCCCTTCTCGTCGGCTCCAATCTGAGCAGCGGCACTTTCAAAGGCGTGTCCTTTTTCGCCTGCGACATGCGTAATGCCAATCTTGAAAACGCCAATTTCGCCCGGGCCGACTTCCGGGGCGCCTTCGTGGCCGGCGCCAACCTGACAGGCGCGGACCTGATGAATGCCGATTTGCGTGAAGGCAAGGTCATGGAAAAAGGCGATAAAGGCGTCCTGACTGACCGGCCGGGACATGAAGGTGAAGAAAAAAGCCATAAGACCGTGTTCACCGGGGCGAAGATGAAAGAAACAAACCTCTCGGGCGCGCGCGCCGCCGATGCCGACTTCTCTGATGCCGATCTGTCCGGCGTCATCGTCAAGGATGCGGATTTCAGCGGGGCAAACTTCGAGGGCGCAAACCTGACCAAGGCGGACTTCACCGGCACGGATCTGACCAACGCCAATCTGAGATCCTCCATCATGACCGACACGGTTCTGGTCTATGCCGAAACCGGCGGCGCCAACCTGGTCGAGGCCCTGACCGAAGAAGCGATGGGCACCAAATTCGAGAATCTGAAGAAAACCCTGCCCGAGCTTCTGCAGGACCACACGGCCTGGGTTGCCACCGCCGGCCGCGACGGGCGGCGTCTGGATCTGAGCGGTGTCGATCTGCGCCATCTTGAAAAGCTCAATCAATACCCGCTGACGGCCGTTAAGGCTATCGGCGCCAATTTCCTCAGCCAGACTTTGTCCGGCGCCGACATCCAGAGCGCGCTTCTGGACCGCGCCGACATGCGCGACTGCAAGATGGTCAAGGCTGATCTGCGCGGATCATCCCTCAAGGGCGCGATGCTGACCCGTGCCAACCTGTCGGAGGCCAATCTTTCCCCCCTGCAGTTCAGCAACACGGACGGCAGCACCTGGCTGCAGCGCACGAATTTGAGCGGCGCCAACCTGCGCTATGCCGTGATCCGCGGCGCCGACATGCGCGACGCCATTATGATGGGCGCCGATCTGTCCTTCGCCATCCTGATTGACTGCGACCTGCGCCGCGCCGACCTGACGGGGGCGATCCTGGATAACACCGACCTGAACAGCGCCCTGACCAGCGGCGCCGTAATTGACGAAAAATACAGATAATCCCCTAAAAATATCCCTGAAAACTTCTTTCCGGCAGGTGACAGCCCGCCGGGCAGGCGTTAATCTCAGGCCTATGCGCATACGCCATCTGCCTGAAATACTCGTCAACCGCATTGCGGCGGGCGAGGTTATCGAACGCCCGGCCGCGGCCGTCAGGGAGCTGGCCGAGAACGCTCTCGATGCCGGGGCGCGGCGCATCACGATCGAGATCAGCGACGGCGGCAAAAGCCTGATCCGGGTTAGCGACGATGGCGGCGGCATGACGCGCGAGGAGCTGGTTGCAGCGCTGGATCGTCATGCCACGTCGAAACTGCCGGACGACGATCTTCTCAATATCAAGCACCTGGGATTTCGGGGCGAGGCCCTGCCCTCCATTGCTTCCGTAGCCCGCGTGACGATCACCAGCCGACGGGAAAGGGCCGATGATTCATGGGAATTACGGGTCGAGGGCGGCGTGAAGCAGGATCC
>JANWLB010000004.1 GCA_025451095.1 Alphaproteobacteria bacterium | reverse complement strand
TGGCACCTCGATGTCGGCTCATCTCATCCTGGGGCTGTAGCAGGTCCCAAGGGTATGGCTGTTCGCCATTTAAAGAGGTACGTGAGCTGGGTTCAGAACGTCGTGAGACAGTTCGGTCCCTATCTGCCGCGGGTGTTGGAGTCTTGAGAGGATCTATCCTTAGTACGAGAGGACCGGGATGGACGTACCTCTGGTGTACCTGTTGTCGCGCCAGCGGCATAGCAGGGTAGCTATGTACGGAACGGATAAACGCTGAATGCATCTAAGCGTGAAACCGACCTCAAAACGAGGACTCCCTATCAGAGCCGTGGAAGACTACCACGTTGATAGGACGGATGTGGAAGCGGGGCAACCCGTGGAGCTAACCGTTACTAATTGCTCGATTGGTTTGAATTCTCAACCCGTTCAGTGCTTTCGGGCGCTGACGGACACGCACAGTGTTAAGTTCGTCGTCTTGATTGTTAAAGATCTGACGTGCGATTTTGTTCAGACTTAAATTTGGTGTCTTTTTCCAGGCGGGCTTTGATGACCTGGTGATTTTGGCGGGAGCGTAACACGCCTTCCCATTCCGAACAGGACCGTGAAAAGCCCCAGCGCCGATGGTACTTCGTCTTAAGACGTGGGAGAGTAGGTCATTGCCAGGTCTTCCAAGCCCGTTTGGAAAAGACACATTTCATAGCCTGTTGACGATGTTTTCAGGACTTTTCAAACCCGGCTTTGCGCCGGGTTTTGTTTTTTGTTCTGGCCGCATATAATAACTGCGGGAGGGCGTGAATGAGCGCAGGAAAAATTCCGGATCAGGTTTATGATCAGGCTTATTACGAAGCGCTGGAATCGGCGCTGAAAGATCTTCTTGATGCCCTCTCCCCTGTTTTTTCGGAAGCCGAGCGCCAGGAAGTGCAGCATTTTCTGGATGTCGGTGAGTACGGCGTCGCCTTCGAGACTTTGTGCGGGATCATCACTGAGGAACAGAAGACTATTCCCGCGCCTTCTGTTTCTTTGATCCGCACGCTGGCTGACCGTATGCAGATAGATCCGCATTGGTGGGGCGCGATCGTAAATCTCTGAGGTCCGCTGCCGCTGCCGGCCAAATGTTGACCTTTTTCAAAAGACCGTAATAAATTAAAAAAGTTAGGGATTTTGGAGAAGGCGCGCACCGGCTTTGGCGGGAAAAAACAAAAATTACGGAACGGCGGGCAGGATGAAAAACGACAATCCGCAGCTTCTTCCCTCCGGCCCCTATCTTGTGGCGTTTGGCCGGGCCGGCCGTGAGTCGGCCTATACCTTGCCGCCGCCTTTGCAGGATATCCAGAGACTGCTGCGCGCCTTTCGTGACGAAGCGCGGGCCCGCGGCTATGTCACCGGCTTTCCGCACTATCATCACGGCAAGGTAGGGGCCGCCGATCTTCTGCGCCCCGTGCCCCGTGCCGTGGTCCGGGATATCGTCGGCCGTCTGGCGGTGCGCTTTCAGCGTGCCGTGATTTTATCGGGACGCGCGGCGCCCTCCGGCGAGGATATCGCCGCCCTGAACCGGGATATCATTCTGGGCGTCATGCAGCGCGACAGTATCGCGGTCGGCCTGCCCTGATCTCCTTTGACCGGGGTTCTTTGTCTCCGTTGCGGCGTCACCGTTGCGGCGGCGCACAACAAAAAACTTTGACAAAACAGGAGCACAGCCTGTAGCTTTTCATAACAAAAATGTACAATTTAAGTATAGGCTGGAATATTGCCCATGACAGGCAAGATCACGCAAACACCTGATCCCCAGACCCCTGGCCCGGCCTTTGGGCAGGCCGCCGTATCCCTGTCCGTTTTGCGCCGCCTTTACGATGAAACGGCCGCGCGGCAGAGGGCGGGCGAGATTTTAAGCCCCGAGGAGCGCGCCGCGCAGAGAAGCCGCCTCGCCACTCTGTACGCGGGCAGCCAGCTTGTCCTTATTCAGCCGGATGACGCGACCCATGCCGATCTGCGCGCGCTTTTGGTGACGGAAGAAAAAAAAGACAAGGTTCATCCTTTGAACGACGCTTCTGATCTGTCGACCTATCGTCTGGGCGGGCCCGATCACAACAAGCGCACCTATGCCCTGACCCTGCCCGGCGTGGCGGGTGCTGACGGTCTGCTGGCGGTGATTTATACGTGCTGGTCGCGCGAGCCTGCCGCGCCGGAGGGCGCGGTATCTCCCCCCGACCTTCCCGGCTGCGTCAACGATATTCTGAGAGAGCCCTCTGCGCCCCTCGCTGAATCGCCCAATACGGTTATTTTCTACAGCATTTCGTCCTTCTTTCCCGAGGCCGGCGCGCGTCTGATCGGCAAGCTGCATCAGGAGCTGGCGGGCAAGGGGCTGACGCATTCCACGCTGTCACCGCTGCGCAGCCTGCGCGGGGCGCTGGAACAGGACGATCTTCTGACGATGGCTCTTTTTGATGAATCGAATCTGTGGCACGCCGCGATCATGCACGTGATGTCCAACAAAGATTTGGTACAAAAATTCCATCTGGGTAACGGCGCCTATTTCGGCGATATCAAGATGAGCGCCAATGAACCGGGTACGTCTGATGACATCGACGGGTTGGGCATCATGGTGAACTACGTATATCCGGCCGACCCGGGCCTGCTTGATTCAAACCGGGTTCTGTATGGTGCCGGGCTTATTCCCGTTTCGGAGACTCTGTACGATCAGCTGGCCTCCGGATATCGGGCGCAGGCCGTGCTTGTGAAGCCTGCCGCATCCGCAACGGGCAGTCCTGCGCCAGCGCCCGTTCCGTAATTTTAAGAAGATTTTTCCAGCACAAAAATAAGCCCGTGCACGGATGCAGCCGCATCCTGGCGTAAAACCGCATCTTCCATCACCGTGACGCGCAGTCCCGCCCCTTGCGCGCATTTTTCGATATAAGCCGCGCTGTGCGCGTAGCGGCAATCCGCACCCAGCCGCCAGCCGGCTTCGTCCGCTTTTTGCACGGAAAATCCGAATACACCGTGCGGCGCCAGGAGGCGCGGCACGGCGCTGAACAGCGTCTCAAGTGCCCCGAAATAAACCAGTACATCGGCGGCGAGGATCACATCGTACGGACCGTCCAGCGCCTGCAGGGCCGGGAGAAGGTCGCCTTCCAACAGCCTTTCATATATGTTTTTGCGCGCCGCCTGCGCCAGCATGGCAGGCGAAAGGTCGATACCGTCCAGACGCGCCGCGCGGTCGGCGAAGGCCTCTCCGCCAAGGCCGGTGCCGCAGCCCAGATCAAGTATCCGGTCTGTCTTTCCAGACGGCGGGCGGGCCTGATCGACGGCCTGCCGCAAAAGGCGCGGTATGGCGTAAGAGAGTTTTTGCAGCAAGGCGTCTTCAAAGCGCGACGCGTATTCGTCGAAAAGGCCGCGCACATAGGCGGGTGGCGGCAGCGGGGGCGGCGGAGCGGCGTCCAGCAAAGCCAGCTTCAGGGTCGCGCCCAGCCGGTCGGCCGGATCAAGCGCCAGATAGAGACGAAAGGATTCGGCAGCGTCCGCCACCTGGCCTGCCGCCATCAGCGCTTCGCCGCGACGAAAAAGGGGCAGGGGCCAGCCGGGGGTCAGTTCGGCTGCCTGGGCCAGAAGATCGGCGGCTTCTTCATGTGCGCCGCGCGCCGCCAGTTGCCGGGCCATATCAAGGCGGCGGTCAGCCAGAATATTTCCTGAAGTTTCCAGAGCCATCGCTCTTGTTTGCCAGAGTCGCTACTGGAAGCAAGGGGATTTTCGGAATCAACGCGGTAAAGGGCGGGATTCCGCTGTTTTCAGAGGGTTTCCGAGGGGGGTCTATGGGTCTCTCGAGGCAAATTTTTCCTCTTTTCCTTTCTCCGCTTTTCCCCTAGGATAGCCCCGTTTCGGCTGCTGTTTAGGCCGGTTGTTTTAATACAAATCTGACTAAGGAGTCTGACTATGGCCCAGCGCGGCACAGTAAAATGGTTTAACAGCCAAAAAGGTTTCGGCTTTATCGTTCCTGATGAAGGCGGTAAAGACGTTTTCGTTCATATCAGCGCCGTTGAGCGTGCAGGCCTGCGCGGTCTCAACGAAGGCCAGAAGTTGGAGTTTGAACTTCAGGAAAATCGCGGCCGCACAGCCGCCGCTAACCTGAAAGTTCTCGAGGAATAATTCAGAAATTTCTGAATTCAGCCCCGCTCCTGGAAACCCAGGGGCGGGGTTTCTCTTTGTGTGCATACGCAGGAATTATTACCGGCCGGTAAACGTTTTGTTAAGGACTCTGGCTTACACAGGGAGTATCAAAGAACAAAACGTACTGGGAGAGGTTCCACATGTTTTTCGCATCAACCGTAGGCGGCGGCGCCATGTGCCTGGTTTTTACCGTGCCGGTGCGCTCTGAGCCGGTGGTCGAAACGCCGGAGTTGACGGGCGTCGTGAAGGAGTTCACGAAGAAAGCCCGGCCTCCTGTCGAGGCTCTGTTTAAAAAAGCAGCCTGAGGTTTTTTTATTTCTGGTTTTTCAGAAATTCATCGTAGGCCTTGCGGTCCATAAGCGCGGCAAGCTCTGAAGGATCCGTCATTCTGATCTTGGCAATCCAGCCTTCCTCGACCGATTTCTTGATCAGCTCGGGATCGGCGGACAGATTATCGTTGATCGCGACAATTTCGCCGGCGACGGGCGTGTATATTTCAGCGGCGGTCTTGACTGATTCGACAACGGCGAAGTCCTCGCCCTTGCCCACGCGGCGGCCGATAGCGGGCAGCTCGACATAGACAAGGTCCCCCAGCGCGTCCTGCGCGAATTCGGTAATGCCGATGACGGCCACATTGCCATTTTCCAGCCGCACCCATTCATGTTCACTGGTGAATTTCAGACTGTCGGCCATGGTTTTCTCCGGTTTTTCTGTGGCTGTGGTTACTGTGAAAAGGGCGCGGCGCGTTCCCAGAGCCAGTCGAACTGGCGGCGCTGGAAATCGGCCAGGCTGGTGTTGCGGATAATAATAACCTGCTTTTTCTCCAGAAGCATGATGGCAAAGCAGTCATTGTAAATGAAGGACGGCGTGGCCGCCGAGAAAATATCCGACGGCAGGGAGCGATGCCATTCCAGTGGGCCGATGATTTTTTCCCGCGGCGTACCCTCCTCAACCAGAATGCGCTGCTTGCGTCCGGACTGCTGCAGACGGCTGACCTGCCGTTTGATGCTGTCGTGGGTGGCTTGATCAATCAGGCCGAAATCGACACCGTTGACCAGATATTCATCCAGATCATGGCGCAGCATGGATTCAAAAATAATGTCGGGCATGCGGCTGGCGCAGTCGTCGCCTTCCAGGATCTCAATGCTGTCGGGCTTCAGGCGGACGCCGCCCTCGATAAATTCGACCCCGGCCTTGTCGAAAGCCTGCAAAAAAGATTGCAGCGTGTTTTCCGAGGCGCGGTGCTTTCCATTTTCGATATTCGCGATAGCGGTCTGTGAAAGGCCCGACCGTTCGCCGAGATCGGTCTGGCTCCAGTTCATCAGGGCCCGCGCGGCCTTTATTTGCTGAATTGTAATCGCCTTCATAATTATCGCAAATGTCAGGGGCTATTTGTTAACACACTATGCCGTATATTGTTCGTTGTCGATTACTAAAGCCAGAGAAAAACAGCCATGCCCGTATACAAAGCACCCCTCGAAAATATCCGCTTCGTCCTTGATGAAATCCTGAAGGCCGAGAGTCTCACATCCCTGCCGGGCTATGCTGAAGCCACGCCGGATCTGGTCAATCAGATTCTGGAAGAGGGGGCAAAAATCTGTCAGGAGGTTCTGTTTCCTTTGAACCAGAGCGGCGACAAGGAAGGCTGCGTGCTGGAAAACGGTGTCGTGCGCACGCCGAAAGGATTTAAGGAAGCCTACAAGACTTTCGCCGAAGGCGGCTGGTGCGGCCTGGCCTCCGATTCCGCCTATGGCGGGATGGGCATGCCGATGCTGGTCAACACAGTGATGCAGGAAATGATCTGCGCCGCGAACATGTCGTTCGGCATGTATCCCGGCCTTTCGCAGGGCGCCTACGAAGCATTGCACCAGTTCGGAACAGAAGAGCAGAAAAACATCTATCTGCCCAAGCTGGTCAGCGGCGAGTGGTCCGGCACCATGTGCCTGACCGAACCTCACTGCGGCACAGATCTCGGCCTGATCAAGGCAAAGGCAATCCCGCAGGATGATGGCTCCTACATGATCACGGGCACAAAGATTTTCATCTCCGCCGGCGAACATGACCTGACCGGCAATATCATTCACCTGGTGCTGGCCAAGCTGCCTGACGCGCCGGAAGGCGTAAAAGGCATCTCCCTGTTTGTGGTGCCCAAATTCCTGCCCAAGGATGATGGCAGCGCCGGTCCGCGCAACGGCATCGCCTGCGGCTCCATCGAGCATAAGATGGGGATCAAGGGTTCGGCTACCTGCGTCATGAATCTCGACGAAGCCAAAGGCTGGCTGGTGGGCGAGCCGCACAAGGGCTTGCGCGCCATGTTCACGATGATGAACGCGGCCCGCCTCGGCGTGGCCATGCAGGGTCTCGGCATTGCCGAAGTGGCCTGGCAGAACGGCCTTCTCTATGCCAAGGAACGCCTGCAGATGCGGGCGCTCGACGGTGCCAAGGCCCCGGAAAAGGCGGCCGATCCGATTATCGTACATCCCGACGTGCGGCGCATGCTGCTGACCTGCAAGGCTTTCTGCGAAGGCGCGCGGGCCCTGTCTTACTGGGTCGGCATGAATCTCGACATTTCGCACAAGCACCCCGATCCCGCCGTGCGGGAGGAAGCGGACGATCTCGTCGCGCTGCTGACGCCGGTGATCAAGGCTTACCAGACCGATATGGGTTTTGAAGTCGCCAATCTGGCGATTCAGATTTACGGCGGTCACGGCTATATCTGGGAACACGGAGTCGAACAATATGCCCGTGATGCCCGCATCGCCATGATTTACGAAGGGACCAACGGCATTCAGGCGCTGGATCTGGTCGGGCGAAAAATGCCGCAGCATTACGGCCGCCTGCTGCGCCGGTTCTTCCACCCGGTATCGCAGTTCATCGAAGAAAATCAGGCCGATCCGCAGATGCAGGAATTTATCTTCCCGCTGGCAAAGTCATTTGCCAAGCTGCAACAGGTCACGGCCATCATCGCGCAAAAGGGCCTGAAAGACCCGAATGAGGCGGGCGCCGCTTCGTCCGATTACCTGCGTCTGTTTGCCCTCGTGGCCATGGGTTATATGTGGGGCCGCATGGTCAAGGCCGCGCTGGCAGGCGCCGGAGGCGGCGCGAAAGCGGAATTTTATGACAGCAAGATCAAGACCGCGCGCTTTTTCTTCCAGAAAATGCTGCCTGACGTCGATGCCCGCGCCAAAGCCATTATGGCTGGCGGCGAAACGCTGATGGCGCTGGAGGCAGCAGCTTTCTAAACACCATGGAGATTGTCTCCCGCCTTACGAATGTTGCTGACAGCGATCAGGTGCGCGATCTGCGCCTGAAGATGCTCAAGGAAAACCCGGGCGTTTTTTCATCAAGCTATGCGCGCGAAGCGGCGTATGAAGATCAGCGCTGGCGCGATCTTGCCACGCCGGATAAGGATCACGCCGTCATTGGCATGTTCAGCGGAACGCAACTGGCAGGCATGATGGCCGTGTTTCGCTGGCGGGACGACCCGGCGGGCGAAACCGCCTTTCTGGGCATGCTCTATATCGATCCCGGTTTTCAGGGCCGCGGATTGTCAGAGCGTCTGTTCAATGACTCGATCGAATGGGCGGCGGCCAACGGCACTTTCAAAAAAATCGTCATTTCGCACCGGGCCAGCAATGAGGCCTCCCGCCGCGCGAACCAGAAAGCGGGATTTATCTATACCCATACGCAGAAGGACGTGTCCTGGCCGGATGGCAGCCGGGAAGATGAGATGTGGTATGCGCGACCGCTGTTGCCCCATGCGCCGCCTTCGCCGTAATTGACAAATTCCGGCATTTTTCCTAATGTTCCCGCATTGATCACAGCGGGGAAACACTTTGCAAAAAGCCGTTATTCTGGATGCGGACAATACGCTCTGGCAGCTGCAGGTGCTCTATGATGAGGCGCGGGAGCGCTTTCTCGACCTGCTGCAAAGCCGCGGCATTGACAGGAACGAAGCCCGGACACGCAGCAAGGAATTCTCCGCCGCCTATATAAACAAAATAAACCCTGCCACGGGCCAGAAATATCTTTATACAGCCGCGCGCCTTCCGGCGAGTTTCGAGGCCACGCTGCGTTTTTTCCTGCCGGAGGTGGCGCAGGCCGATGTCGAACAGGCGACGGCGCTGGCCAATGGCGTTTTCGAGCGCAAGGCCGCGCTTATGCCCGGCGTCGGCGATGTTCTGAAGGCGCTGAAAGACGCGGGCTATAAGCTGATCATCCTGACCAAGGGCGAGGAGTGGGTGCAGGAGAAGCGTCTGCAGGAATTCGACTATATCGGCCTGATCGATGTCACCCATATTGTGTCGGAGAAGACGTGGGGGGTTTTTGACGACCTGATCATTGATCATGATATCGATCCCGCCGCGTCGTTCAGTCTGGGCGACAGCGTATCATCCGACATCATTCCCGCGCGTGAGGCGGGTCTGCATACGATTCTGCTTCAGTCCCATACGTGGGAGCTGGAGAAAAAAGGCGATATCCCGGCTGATACGATCACAGTGCCGGACCTGATGTCCGCTCTTAACACTATTCAAGACAAGGAGAAAAAAATGAACGTAACTCCGGAACAGACTGCGCAGCTGAAGGAGAAAATCCGCCGCCACTGGTCAATTGCGACCACAGGCGATCCCGATGGCTGGACAGAGCGGAACCCGGCCTGGGGCCAGTGCGCGGTGACGGCCTGCGCCGTGCAGGATGAGCTGGGTGGCGAGGTGGTCTGGGCAGAGGCAGCGCTTCCCGACGGCCGGAAGATTTCCCATTACTTCAACAAGCTCGACAATGGCGAAGAGCTGGATTTTACGCGCGAGCAGTTTCCTGCCGGCACGGTGATAGCGCCGGGCCAGCCTAAAAAGAAAGAGTTTCCCACCACGCGGGATTATGTGTTGTCCTTCACCAAGACCGCCGTGCGGTATGAGCTCCTGAAAAGCCGGTTGTGCCCGTAATCCTGAAAACAAGAGGGGAGCTGCGCGCTTTCACCGCAGCTACGCGCCGCGAGGGACGGCGCATCGCGCTGGTTCCGACCATGGGGGCCTTGCATCAGGGCCATATGGAGCTGGTGCGGCAGGCGCTGGCCCGCGCCGAGGTTTGCATCGTCAGCATTTTCGTCAATCCCACGCAGTTCGGCCCGAATGAGGATTTCGCCGCCTATCCGCGCACATGGGAGGCTGACCTGGCCGCGCTCACCCCGGCCGGGGCGCAGGCCGTGTATCATCCACCCGCCGGGGAAATGTACCCGGAAGGCTTTGCCACGAAAATAAGCGTGGCGGGGGTGAGCTCCGGTTTGTGCGGCGCGGTGCGCCCCGGTCATTTTGACGGTGTGGCCACGGTGGTGGCGAAGCTGCTGTTGCAGGCTTTGCCGGATGTCGCCCTGTTCGGGGAAAAAGACTGGCAGCAGCTGCAGGTAATCAGGCATATGAAGGCGGATCTCGACATTCCGGTCGACATTATCGGCGTGCCGACCCTGCGCGATGAAAACGGGCTGGCCCTGTCCTCGCGCAACGCTTACCTGAGCCCCGAGCAATATAAAATCGCCGCCCGGCTCAATAAGATACTTTTTGCCACGGCGGAAAAACTCAAAACAGGCGACATAGCTGCCGCCGAAAGCTGGGCCCGGCAGGAGGTGCTGGCTGCCGGGTTCGATTCCGCAGACTATATCGAGGTGCGCGATGCCGCGACCCTGGGTCCGCCGGGCCACGGGCCTTTACGAATTCTGGCGGCCGTACGGCTGGGCCGTGCACGCCTCATTGATAATATCGCGGCAGACGCTATACTGGTCACATGAGCCTTGCCGAAGCCACCGAACAGATCCGCCAGAAACTTTCCTACGCGCCCCGGATTAACGCGAAGGTAAAGTTCGACTTCGGCGATGACGGGATCGTGTTCATCGACGCAACGCAAAGCCCGCCCGTCATCAGCCACGAAGACGCCGAGGCTGACACGACCCTGGCCTGTTCCATTACGACGTTTCAGGGCATACTGAACGGCACGCAGGACCCGAACATCGCCTTCATGATGGGCAAACTCAAGGTCCGCGGCTCCATGGGCATTGCCATGAAGCTCAACGGAATCCTCGAAGGCTAGAAATCAGAACTTATATTTGAATCCGATCCCGATGATATCGATCGAGCTGTCCTCACGATCCATGTGAACCGCGGCCAGGCCGGCATTACGCGAAAGATCGATCGGCTCGTCGCTCAGGAAGATATGGGCAAGGCCGATATCGAAGGAGATCTTCTCGTTCATGTTGTAGCTCATGCCTGCCGTGATCCAGTGCCTGTCGCCGTCCGGCGTGCTGGTGGTGCGGTCGGGCGAGGTGACGGGCGTCGGATCGAATTGATAACCGGCACGCAGCGTGATCTTGTCGTTAAGCTTGTAATCCGCGCCGACGGCTATGTTGGCTGTGTCGTCATAGTTTTCCTCGATCACCTTGGCTATCGTGCCGTTGTCGCGCACGACGGTAATGTTTTCAAACCGGCCCCACCCATACCAGGTCACCTGCCCCAGCAGGGTCAGTTGCGGGGTGACTTCTTGTGCCACCGAGACAGACGCGATGTCGGGCAGGTTGAGGTCGGCTTTAGCGCCCGTGACGCCGTTGGAGGCGGCGGTGCCCGTCACGGTCAGGTCGCCGTCCAGCGTGTGATCAATTTTTGAACGGTAGTTGATACCGATCTTGGTTTCTTCCATGGGCGTGATCAGAATGCCGACGTCCCAGCCCCAGCTTGTATCGTCGCCGGAAAGCTTAGAGCGGCCTTCAAGGCCGTCGAAAGCGGCCGATGTCAGCTCTGCGTCGGCGTACTGGACGCTCACGCCGGCGCCGACGGACACCCAGTCATTGACCTGGCCGGCCAGGCTGGCCTGCACATCATAAGTACGCAGATCCGCCTTGATGGAATCATAGCGGCCCAGCCAGTTGTCATCGAATTTCGAGGACAGACCGAAAGGCGAGGAGAAGGTCAGGCCGCCCCAAAGCGCGCCGTCATAAAAAGGCATGGCTACGTCGAAGTTGGGTATCATGGCGGTGTCGACCGGGTCGTCGGAATCAACGCCGGCAATCGGGGCGCCCAGCAGGGTCGAGCCGCGGTCCTGGAAATCAGCATTCGGGAATATGACGTTGGCGCCTGCGGCAAGCTGACCTTCTTCCAGTGCCGGCATGGCGCCAGGATTGAAATAGGCGATGCTGGCATCGCGGGGCAAGGCCGCCGCGCCGGCATAGGCGGCGCCCATGGCGGAGACGGATTGTTCCTGCAGGTAAAAACCCGCGGCGTAGGATTTCGTTGGCGCGGCGGCGAAGGACAACGCGGTGCCGGCGCTTAAAACCGCGAAAAGGAAAAAATGCTCTTTTGCTTTTGGGGGGAGGCGGATCATAGGAATTCTCCTGCTATGGGAATACAGAATCAGTCATAATTTTATCAATGAAACCCCCGTGAGAATAGAGGCTTTTCGCACGTAGAAAGAGGCCTGATGCAAACTTGTCGCGCGGCGCAGCAAAAATATGCTATACGGAAAGGGAAAAGGTTAATGCCAGATGGAAAAGACTGCCGTACCACCGGTCAATCCGCGCCGCGCCGTGCTGAAAATGATTTCGATCCTCGCGGTGGTGCTTTTAGTCCTCGCGGGCCTGATTCATTTTTTCAGCGACCAGATGATCGATGAGCTCAAACACAGCTTTTCCGTCTGGACCATTATCACCCTCATCCTTATCGTCAATCTGGTTTCATTCGTCTGCGTGATTGTCATGTTCGCGGCGTATCGCTGGGTGCGCGGTGATCTGAGACCCCGCAGGGACGAGCTGGACAACGCATGAGCGCAAACGGGGGACAGGATCTCTTCGCCGCGGCGGCGCAGGCTTTACGCCATGCCTATGCGCCTTATTCAAAATACAAGGTGGGCGCCGCGCTGCGCCTAAGCGACGGCCAGGTTTTCTCGGGCTGCAATGTCGAGAATGCTGCTTATATGCACGGTTTCGAGGCTCTGGAATCCGCCATTGGCGCGATGATTGCCGGATCAGGCTGGGTTGCCCGCGGCAAAACACCCGAGATCGTTGAAGTGTTTCATTGTTTCGAGACGATTGATCCGCGTTACGGCTATCTGCCGGGCCCGCTGGGCGTGGGATTGCTGCGCATTTTCGGCGCGCCGGACACGCAGCTTCATTTTGCCACCGAGAGGGAAGGCGTGTTCGACAGCGTGGTGTCAGAGGCGCTGCTCGCCCGGCTTTCTCATTCCCACTTTGATAAAGACCAGTATCTCGATTATGCGCGGGAGCGCCGCCGCCGCGCGCTGTCCGGCGTGGTGCCGCCTATTTTCCGGGATTCCCCGTTTGAAAAACTTTTCCAGGCGCGGCTGGATTCGTTTTGTCCGGTCAGCCTCTACGCGGTCGGCGGCATGGTGGAAACCACTTGCGGGAAATTCTTTTACGGCGGCAACTGCGAGCCGGGCTACGCGAAATGCCTTCACGCGGAAAGCATAGCCATCGCCAGTATGATAAGTATGCTGGGCCCGGCGGCACGCATCCGCCGCATCAGCGTCCTGACCGAAGGCACGCCCGGGATACCCTGTGGCGGCTGCCGTCAGCACATCAACGAGTTCGCGACGAAGGATACCCTGGTCGCCGGTTATAATACCGCCGGTGACGTGTATGAAGATCTGCAGGTAAACCTTCTGCCGCACTCATTCGGCAACGCCGATCTTGAATCGGCCCGCATTGTCCGCGAAAGCGGGCGCTAGGCCGCGATCATAGAAACTCGAGCATCTCCGCGACCAGCGGATGACGGACGATGTCAACCTGCGCCAGCCGCACAAGGCCGATGCCTGGTACGTTCTCCAGCTTCTGCGCGACCTGCGCGAGGCCGGACATGCCCTCCAGAAGATCGCTTTGCGCCGGGTCTCCGGTGACGACCATGGTGGAATGCCAGCCGAGGCGGGAGAGCAGCATTTTGAGCTGGATGTAAGTGCAGTTCTGCGCCTCATCGATGACGACGAAGGCATTGTTCAGAGTCCGGCCGCGCATGAAGCCGACGGGCGCGATTTCGATCGTGCCGTCATCCAGATAGTGCCGCACGCGCTTGCCGCCCAGGCGGTCGCCCAGTGCGTCGTATAACGGGCGAAGATAGGGCGCCATTTTTTCATGCATGTCGCCGGGCAGATAGCCCAGGGATTCGCCGGCCTCCATGGCCGGACGGGACAGGATGATGCGCTCGATGCGCCCGGCTTCAAGCGCTTCGACGGCGGCGGCGATTGCCAGATAAGTCTTGCCTGTTCCCGCCGGGCCGATCGCCAGCGTCAGGCTGTGCGTGGCGATGGCGTCCATCAGGGCGTGCTGTCCGGCCGTGCGGGGCTTGACCTTTTTCAAATAGCGCTGGTCCCGGTTTGAATCGATGATGTCGTCCATCGGGTGCCAGTCGGTGGTCGATTCAAAGGCAGGATGAACGATATTGCCGTTTTCGTGATGAATGGAATTTCTTTTGTTTCTGCGGGACTTCTTGGCCATTAGAAAGCTCCTTTTTTTAGAGGTGTTTTTTAAGGGCGGGACGAAGGGGAGAGAAAAGAAACCAGGCGGGTGGAGAGAGGGGGAAAGGATGAAAAACAAAAAACCGTGCTCAGGGGCACGGTCAGTTCAGTTCTTGCGGCGCTGGAGCGGGCGGCGGTTAGAGGGGGGCCGCCCGGCGGAGGATGATCGGATGAAGGATCGGGAAGACTCAAACGAGGGGACCTTCAGGAGGAGAAGAAACGTAAACGATTCACTCTGACCCCATAGTATCAGAGATTCGCGGTCTTTGCAAAAAAGCCGCCATACAGAGCCTTAAACGGAAGCCTTAAAAAATCAGGCAGCCATTTTCTGCAGTTTTTTTGTCTGCGATTCGATTTGCCACCAGGCGACGCGCGTCGCGAGCTTATAGGCCAGGCTGTGAGGCTTGAAGCCGCAGGCCTTGAAAATCATGGCCACCGCCCGGTCCAGGTGCTTGGGACGATAAAAACTGTAGGCGCGGGAAACATAGGCCCGGTTGCTTTTCTGGCGGTCATAGGCTTCGCCCTCGGCCGCGTTGGCGGCGTAATAGGCATAGGACAGCTCATCGTCCTCGCTCTCGGCGATGCGGCCCAGTGCGACTTTAAGGCGCTTCAGGCGACCGAGATCTTCCTTCTCCAGATAGCGGTTGAGCGTATCGTAGAAAAGCTTGTAGTGCCGGAATTCGTCGGCGGCGATGTGTTTGCAGATTTCCTTGAGCACGGGTTCCTCGCAGGAATCGCCGATCGCGCTGTAATAGCTGCTGGTGCCGGTTTCAACCATGCAGCGTGCGACCATCTCGCCGCTGCGCGATCCACGCACCGAACCTGCCGGGCCGCCCAGGAAATGCTCGGGCGTATATCCGGCGCGGAACTTCGCCATGGCGCCTTCCAGGCTCCAGGACGGGTCAATTTTCTCGGCCCACAGGCCCAGCGCCTTGCCGTGCTGAACTTCCTCGACGGCCCACTGCCTGGCGGCTGCCTGAAAGCCGGGATCGTCCTGAAACACGCGGCACAGATATTCGGCATAGGCATCGGCGCCGTACTCGACCAGGGCGGCGGCCTTGATGACCTTCAACAGGTCGGGGCCGACCTTCGCGGGGTCAAGCTGGCTCCAGGGCAGGCTCTCGATCGTCCAGTGCTGGTAGGTCATGCGGCGCTCCTGTGTGCGGCGTTGTCGATGTAATTCCGTCACAGCGGTATTACGCAAAAGGCGAGGGCCTGTCAATTGATATACAGGGGCAGGAAGGCTGCAAAACGACGTTTTTTCGGTCCGGGGCCCGGCAGTCGCGGCGCAAATCGGTTGACGAAGGGGGCCGCTCATGTCAATTCCTTAACGAGCTGACGTTATTTAACAATATTAGGGAAAATCTATTTGAGCGCCCCGAACCTCGTCATCGTCGAATCGCCGGCCAAGGCCAAGACCATTAATAAGTACTTGGGCCCGGATTATACCGTGATTGCATCTTATGGGCATGTGCGGGATCTGCCGCCCAAGGACGGCTCGGTGCGTCCGAACGACAATTTCAGCATGTCGTGGCAGCTGGGTGAGCGCGCCGGCAAGCCGATGGGCGACATCAGGCGCGCTGTCAAAAAGGCCAAGACCCTTTATCTGGCGACTGACCCGGACCGCGAAGGAGAAGCCATCTCCTGGCACGTGCGCGAACTTCTCGACGCTGACGGTCTGCTGCAGGGCAAACAGGTCCGCCGCGTTACCTTCAATGAAATTACCAAGAAAGCGGTCAAGGATGCCTTTGACCAGGCGCGCGACCTGGACGAGCATCTGATCGAATCCTATCTGGCGCGCCGGGCGCTGGACTATCTGGTGGGCTTCAACATTTCTCCGGTTCTCTGGCGCAAGTTGCCCGGGTCACGCTCTGCCGGACGGGTGCAGTCCGTCGCCTTGCGCCTCATCTGCGAGCGCGAGTCCGAGATCGAGAAATTCCGGGCGCAGGAATACTGGACCATTATGGCCCGCCTGCACACGCCCGACGGCGCGCCGTTCACAGCGCGCCTGACTTATCTGGCGGGCAACAAGCTGGATAAGTTCGATATTAAAACGGAATCCGACGCGGCGCAGGCCGTCGCCCGCATCAAGAACAAGGCGCTTTCGGTCCAGAAGATCGAAAAGAAGCAGGTCCGGCGTAACCCCTATCCGCCTTTCATCACCTCATCGCTGCAGATGGAAGCCTCGCGCAAGCTGGGCTTTTCCGCCAGCCACACGATGCGCCTGGCCCAACGCCTGTACGAGGGCGAGGACATAGGCGGCGAGACGGTCGGTCTTATCACCTATATGAGAACGGACGGCATAACGCTTTCAAACGATGCGATCGCCCAATGCCGCAGCGTCATTAAAGACCGGTTTGGCGACAAATATCTTCCCGATGCGCCGCGCGAATATAAATCAAAGGTCAAGAACGCGCAGGAAGCGCACGAAGCCATCAGGCCCACCGACCTGAACCGCCATCCGGATGAGATGCGCCGCTATCTGGACGAAGAGCAGGCCGCCCTCTACGAGCTGATCTGGAAGCGCACCATGGCTTCCCAGATGGAAAGCGCCGTCCTCGATCAGGTTGGTGCCGACATATCAGACGGCACGCAGGACGTCGTGCTGCGCGCCTCCGGCTCTGTCGTGACCTTCGATGGCTTCCTGACCCTGTACCGCGAGGAAGACGAGGACACAAACGCCGCGGAATCCGAGGACGATAACCAGGACCGCCGTCTGCCGCCGCTCAAGGAAAAAGACGCGCTCAAGCTTGTTGGCGTTGATCCGTCCCAACACTTCACCCAGCCGCCGCCGCGCTATTCCGAGGCCTCGCTGGTCAAGAAACTGGAAGAGCTGGGGATCGGCCGCCCCTCGACCTACGCCTCGATTCTGCAGGTCCTGCGCGACCGCAAATACGTCACGCTGGAAAAAAGACGCTTCATGCCCGAGGATCGCGGCCGGCTGGTCACCAGCTTTTTGATGAAGTTCTTTGCGCGCTATGTCGATTACGACTTCACCGCCAACCTGGAAGAAGAGCTGGACGCCATTGCCGCCGGCCATGTGCACTGGAAAGAGGCGCTGCGCCAGTTCTGGCAGGATTTCAACAAGGCGGTTGCCGCGACCAAGGATCTGACCATCACTGAAGTGATCGATCACCTGAATGTCGAGCTGGGCCAGCATTTCTTCCCGCCGCTGAAAGACGGCGGCGATCCGCGCAAATGCCCGGCCTGCGAAACCGGCGAGCTGTCCCTCAAGCTGGGCAAGTTCGGCGCTTTCATTGGTTGCTCCAGCTATCCCGACTGTCGCTTCACCCGTCCGCTGATCGTGCCGGAAGGTGAGGAGGGCGAGGACGGCGACGCTGCGCGTCTGAGCAACGAGCCCAAGATTCTGGGCACGGATCCGGCCACGGGACGCACCGTATCACTGCGTCGCGGCCCCTACGGCCCCTATGTCCAGATCGACCCCCCGCCAGTGGCAGCGCCCAAAGAAGGCGAGAAGAAGGAAAAGCGCAAGAAAGGCGAAAAGGCTGAGAAGCCGGAAAAGCCCAAGCGTCAGGGCCTGCCCAAGGGCATGGCGCCCGCCGACGTCACGCTTGAGGCGGCGCTCAAGCTTCTGGCCCTGCCGCGCGAGGTGGGGCTGCATCCCGAAACCGGCCAGATGATCAAGGCGGGGATCGGCCGCTTCGGCCCCTTCCTGTTTCACAACGGTGTCTATTCGTCGATTCCCAAGGATGACGACCTGATGATGATCGGCATCAACCGTGCCGTGACGGTTATCGCCGAAGCCGCTGAAAAGCGCGCCAAACGCGAAGCCGCGGGCAAGGGCCGCCCGGGCAAAAAAGGGGCGGGCAAAGGCAAAAAAGACGCTGTTCCCGCCACCGGGGACGGAGAGGCAACGGAAGCCGGAAAAGCACCAACCGCCGGTAAAAAAAGCGCCCGCAAAGGGCCTGCCAAGGCTGCCGATAAGACTGCCGACAAGGAATTGGATAAGCCTGCCAAGGCCTCCCGTAAAAAAACCGCTATTTAAATCGGGGTTTTCCGGCGGGCCTTTTTCCTGCCCGTAAAAAAACTTGCATTATTTTTCGTAATTTAGTTTAGTGGGCCCGGGTTCGCTGGACACCCGGGAAAAGGCATTTGTCCGCCGCCGGAGAAGGTCCGGGTCCAGCTTGGGAGAGAGTAACGATGGGACGATATCACAATCATAAAAAGCGTTCCGCCCATAACGGCGGATCGTCCTCTGGCTCTGGCAAAAATCACGGCCAGCATCATCGAAACGCCGATAAGGGCCGCCACAGGCAGGGCGGGGATCCGCAAAAGCCCAAGCGCAAGGAAGGCCCGCTGGTTGGTCTTGTGATAACAGGGCCGGGAGCTGATCACCAGCTCATTCCTTCCGATAAAAAAGATCGCACAACATATCGCGTCGCCGCTGAAAATCTGGGCGGCGCCACGCCCGGCGATATTGTAACCGCTGACCGTGCGCCGGAAAAAGGCATGCCGGGGGCGCGGGTCACCAAGGTCGTCGGCCGGATGACCGACCCCGGCATGATCACGAAAGTCAGCTACCTTGAGCAGGGCCTGTGCGCCGAATTCACGAAGGCGGCGCTGGACGAAACGCAGGGTCTAACAGTTCCTGAACTGGGAGACCGTGAAGATCTGCGCCACATCCCGCTTGTCACGATTGACGGCGCCGATGCGCGTGATTTTGACGATGCCGTGTTCGCCGAGGAAACGCCCGATGGCTTCCACCTGATCGTCGCCATCGCTGACGTGGCCTGGTACGTGCGGCCCGGCTCGAGCCTGGACAAGGACGCTTATCAGCGCGGAAACTCGACCTATTTTGCCGACCGCGTTCTGCCCATGCTGCCGGAGGCGCTTTCTAACGGCCTGTGTTCGCTCAAGCCGAACGAAGACCGGGCGTGTCTTGCCGTTCACATGCATTTTGACAGGCAGGGTAATCTGACGTCGTATAAACCGGTTCGCGGCCTGATGTGCTCGGCGGCCCGCCTGACCTATGAACAGGTACAGGAGGCTCATGATGGTAAACCGGATGCGGTGACCTCACCCCTTATGAATACCGTGATCAAGCCGCTTTATGCGGCCTATGACGTGCTGAAGGCCGCGCGGGAGAAGCGCGGAGCTCTGAACCTGGAAAAGCCCGAATACCGCGCTGTTGTTGATCCCCAGGGTGTCGTGACGGGAATCAATTGCCGCGGTCGGATGGACAGCCACATGCTGATCGAGGAATACATGGTCAATGCCAACGTGACGGTGGCCGTGGCACTCGAGGACGCGAAGGAGGCCTGCATGTACCGTGTGCATTCCCGTCCCCCCAGCAAAGACAGCGTTGATCAGTTGCGCCGTTATCTTAAAAAGTTTCATCTGTCTTTGCCGGATCAGATCAACGCTCCCGGCGATTTCAAGGATGTTCTGGAGCAGGCCGGATCCCAGCCCTACGGCCAGCTGATTCATGACGCAGTGCTGCGGGTGCAGGCCCGCGCCGAGTACAGCATGAAGAATGACGGTCATTTCGGCCTGGCGCGGGATCGTTACGCGCACTTTACGTCGCCGATCCGCCGCTATCCTGATCTGGAAGTACACCGCCTGCTGATCAATGCCTACGGCTTGGGTGAGGGCGGTCTACCTGCCAGTGAATACGAACGCCTGCCGGAGGTTGCCCTGCGCACATCGACGTGCGAGCGTGCCTCAGCGTTTGCCGAATGGATGTCGCACGACCGCTTCGCGGCCTCGTTCCTGGCGGCGTCAAAAGGTACGGAGATGCAGGGGCTTATCAAGTCGGCGACAAACAGCGGGCTTTTCATCGAGCTGCCCGGCGTGGGTGCGCAGGGGCTTTTGCCCGTCTCCCGCCTGCCGCAGGACAAGTACCGGCTGGACGAGGAAGGCCGCCTTCTGAAAGGCGAGCGCAAGGGACGGACCTATTGCACGGGCGCCTTCATGAAAGTGCGGCTGGTCGAAACCGATATTTTCCGGGGCAGCCTGCTGCTGGAGCCGGCGAACACCGACGACGCCCTGGTCGCGGGCATGCGCCTGGATGGCGGCCCGTCCCAGAAAAAGCACCGCCGGGGTCCACGCCGCTAACAAAGACAAAAAAGCCTTTATAATCAATGCGATATAAAATTGCTGCAGTGCAAAAAATCCCCTTGACCTTCACCCCCTGAAGTGATACATTTTTATTGTGCACCGCAAGATAAGGCGATGCCGCGGCCCGCGCTTACATAACGGGCGGTGAGAGATGCAACCAACATATACCTAGCAAAGGCAGGTTCACCATGTCGGCAAAAGTGAAAACCACGACCACCGAAGATCGGAAAAGCGCTTGGCCGAAAGTTACCGGCTACGATGCTTTTTTCAAGATTCCCAACAATGAAGCTATGGAGAGCGTCATGACCAAAAGCAAAGAGAAGTTTGAAAAATTCACCCATGAAGCCGCCAGTAACGGCAAGGAACAGTTTGAGGCGCTGGTTGAATCGGGCAACATTTTCGCCGAAGGCTTTAAAAACATCATCAACGCCTATGTTTCCATGGCCCAGTCTACGGCCGAGAAAAACAATCAGGCGTTTCGCTCACTGCTGGCCTGCAAGACGCTGAGCGAGTTGACCGAGACACAGAACAAGGTCGCGCAGGAGAGCTTTGATGATTTTATGTCGGGCTTCACCCAGCTTTCGGAGCTGAGCGTTAAAGTGGCCACCGAAACATTCGGGCCGATCGGCGATCAGTTCAGCAGCACGATCAAAAAGGCTTCCGACGTAATGGCTGCCTGAGATATAAAGGGGTTTGTCGGGATTTTGTCCCGGCATGACAACCGAACCCCGGTCCCGGTGCAACGGGACCGGGGTTTTTGTATCAAAAAGCAGCCTTTTTAAGATTGGCCCAATTGTGTTTCTTTTAAAATCAACAGGTTAATCACTTTCGGTTCTGCATAGGCCCGTTTTTAGTTAGTTGGTTTTTTAGGCAGGGAATGCCAAAATTAAGGGAGCGCCCTATATCATTCGGGAATGAGCGGGCGGGAAGTACAGAGATTTTTTTATGAAAAAGAACGGCGGGCATAACGGACGGATGATGGCAGGAGATGACCAGGATCCCGATCATGAGGGTACGTCTCCGGACATGCCGGGGGGGGCTGAGCCGCAGGAGCGCAAACAGACCGGTCTTCTGCTCAAGACACGGCCCCGGACCAAGAAACCGGCGATGTACAAGGTTTTGCTGCTGAATGATGATTACACCCCGATGGAGTTCGTCGTTCACGTTTTGGAAAGGTTTTTCAACAAGACTAGGCAGGAAGCGACCGACGTCATGCTTCATGTTCACAGGCGGGGTGTCGGGATCTGCGGCATCTATACGTTTGAGGTTGCGGAAACCAAGGTGGCGCAGGTTATGGACTTTGCCCGCGCCAGCGAACAGCCCCTTCAGTGCACCATGGAAAAGGAATAGAGAGAGCAGGCCTCATGTTATCAAGAAATCTTGAACATACGCTGCACCGGGCGCTCTCGATTGCCAACGAGCGCTATCATGAATACGCGACACTGGAACACTTGCTGCTGGCCCTGACGGAAGATCAGGATGCGATGGCGGTTCTGCGCTCCTGCGGTATCTCGCTGCAGGATCTGCGGGATCAGCTCGGCCATTATCTGGACAATGAGCTTGCCTATCTTGTGAACCGAAGCGCTGAGGAATCGAAACCGACGACGGCGTTTCAGCGGGTTCTGCAGCGGGCGGCGATCCACGTGCAGTCCTCGGGCCGCGAGGAAGTGACCGGCGCCAACGTTCTGGTCGCGCTGTTTTCCGAACGTGAAAGTCATGCCGTCTATTTTCTGCAGGAACAGGATATGTCGCGTTTCGACGCGGTGAACTACATCTCCCATGGCATTGCCAAAGTGGCCGGCCAGTCCGAGATGCGCACGCCCGAAGGGGCCGAGCCGGAAGGCGAGGAAAAAGCGGCCGGCGGCCGCGCCACGCGCGATGCGCTGGAGGCCTATTGCGCCAATCTTAATGAAAAGGCGCGGCGCGGCAAGATCGATCCCCTGATCGGGCGGGAGCAGGAGATTGACCGTACCATCCAGATTCTCTGCCGCCGTTCCAAGAATAACCCGCTTTATGTCGGCGATCCCGGCGTCGGCAAGACCGCCATCGCCGAAGGGCTGGCAAAAAGAATAGTCGAGAACGATGTGCCCGACGTCCTGCGCGGCGCCATCATCTACGCGCTGGATATGGGCTCGCTTCTGGCAGGCACGCGCTACCGCGGCGATTTTGAGGAGCGCATGAAAGCCGTTATAGGCGAGATCGAGAAAATCAAGGGCGCCGTCCTGTTCATCGATGAAATTCATACGCTGATTGGCGCTGGCGCCACCTCGGGCGGCGCGATGGACGCCTCCAACCTGCTCAAGCCCGCCCTGTCCAGCGGAGCGATCCGCTGTATTGGCTCGACCACCTATAAGGAATACCGCAACCATTTCGAGAAGGACCGCGCGCTGGTGCGTCGCTTCCAGAAGATCGACATCAACGAGCCCAGCATCGAGGACACGGTCAAGATTCTCAAGGGACTCAAGAGCCACTACGAAAAGCATCATGGCGTGAAATACACAAACGACGCCATCCGCGCGGCGGTGGAACTCTCGGCCCGCTATATCGGCGACCGCAAGCTCCCCGACAAGGCGATCGACATTATCGACGAGGTTGGTGCAGCCCAGATGCTTGTTCCTCTGTCCAAGCGCAAGAAGACGATCACCGTTAAGGACATTGAGGGCGTTGTCTCGGCGATTGCCCGCATTCCTCCCAAGACCGTTACGCGTGACGACCGCGAGGCGTTGAAGAATCTGAGTCGCGATATCAAGACGCTGGTGTTCGATCAGGATGAGGCGATTGATCTGCTGTGCGATTCCATCAAAATGGCACGCGCGGGTCTGCGTGACGCGGAAAAGCCGATCGGATGCTACCTTTTCTCCGGTCCAACCGGCGTCGGCAAGACCGAAGTGGCGCGCCAGCTTGCCAAAACCATGGGCGTGGAACTGCTGCGCTTCGACATGTCGGAATACATGGAAAGCCATTCAGTCTCCCGCCTGATCGGCTCACCGCCCGGCTATGTCGGTTTCGATCAGGGCGGTTTGCTGACAGATGCGGTCGACAAGCAACCGCACAGCGTGCTGTTGCTCGATGAGATTGAAAAAGCGCATGCGGATATTTTTAACATCCTGCTGCAGGTGATGGATTACGGTAAGCTGACTGACAATAATGGCAAGACGATCGACTTTCGCAGCGTCGTCGTGATCATGACAACAAACGCGGGGGCCACGGAACTGGCGCGCGCGCCGATCGGGTTCGAGCGGGATGTACGCATCGACGATGATCAGGAAGCCATCAAGCGCCTGTTCACGCCCGAGTTTCGCAACCGCCTGGATGCTGTCGTGCCGTTCAAGCCGCTGAAGCAGGAAACGGTCATCCGCGTCGTCGACAAATTTATCATGCAGCTGGAAGGCCAGCTGGCCGACCGGAACGTTTCGATCGATCTTTCGACGGAAGCGCGCGAATGGCTGGCCCGCACCGGCTATGACCCGGCGATGGGCGCCCGCCCGCTGGCCCGTGTGATCCAGGAACAGATCAAACGCCCCCTGGCCGAGGAACTCCTGTTCGGCAAGCTTATGGACGGCGGTGTCGTCCACGTGACCCTGAAGGACGGCAAGCTGGTCTTTGCCTTTGACCGGGATGAAGAGGCCCCGCTGCGCCGCAAGAAGCAGACGGACGAGGAAATCGCCTGATTTTTAAGAGTTTTCCTTCCCCATACCTTATCTTCTCCCTGCCTCCTTTGCCCTTCCCTTAAACCCGGCCAGGCCGCATAATGCGAACAGCACTGGACATCGCCCCCGTAATATATTATGAAAAAATTGAGGGACGAGACGGTGACAAAACGGTGCCCAAGCGCCGGGTCTTAAAAAAAACAGGGAACGAAGGCCGTATATGGGAGAGTTTATAAAAAGCAGCACATATGCGCGCGCGCATGAGATTGCCGCCCAGAACAGACATCATATTCTGACGCTGGAGCATATGCTGCTCGCCCTGCTCGAGGACAGTGATGTACAGAGTTTCCTGGTCTATTTCAGGGTCCGGCCCGATGAAATTAGGGACAATCTCGAAGAATATCTGAAAGATTCCGACGGCCTGCGCGGCTCTCCCGGTAAAATCACGGTGCCGCAAATTGTGCATACCGGCATATACCGGGCCGGGCAGTACAGCGAAAAAAACCGGAAAACAAACGAATTTTCAAAAATTGATTTGCTGGTGGCCATTCTGGCCGAGCCGCGCTGCTACGCCTCGGGCCTGCTGCAAAAACATGGCATGCAGCTCGAAGCGGCAGAGTTCGTCCTGAAGGATTTTTCCTACATGGATAAACGCCTCATCGGCGGCTTAACCGTCGTTGTCCCGCCGGAAGCCAAGGGCCCGACTACCGGCGGCAAACTTTCCAGTATTGCGGGAGCAGGCAAGGCGACAGCCCCCAGCCTTACAAAAATAAAGGAAGGCGGGGCGCTGCAGAAATTCTGCGTCAATATCAACCAGCGGGCCATGAAAGGCGAGATCGACGCCGTTATCGGCCGCGAAAACGAAATTCTGCGGATGCAGGATGTTCTGGGCAAACGCAAAAAAAGGAACCCGATTCTGGTCGGCGACCCCGGCGTGGGCAAGACGGCGATCGTCGAGGGCCTTGCCTTGCGGATGGTTCAGGGCCGCGTGCCGGAGGCTTTGAAAGGAAAGAATATTTTCTCTGTCGATATGGGGCTTCTTGTCGCGGGCACGACCTATCGCGGCGAGTTCGAGCAGCGCATGAAAGACCTTATCAAGGAAGCGCAGGATACAGAAGGCGTGATCCTGTTCATCGATGAAACGCACATGGTCATTGGCGCCGGCGCCGCAGGCAGTCCGATTGACGCCTCGAACCTGCTCAAGCCGGCATTGGCCGATGGCAGCCTGCAATGTATCGGCGGCACGACGTATGATGAATACCGCAAGTATTTTCAGAAAGATCCGGCCTTGCGCCGCCGTTTCGGCAAGGTCGATATACCCGAGCCGACACTTGAGGCCGCCAAGGAAATCCTGTTTGGACTAAAAGCCGCCTATGAAAAGGCGCATGACGTCGTCTACACGGACGATGCCATTGAGACTTGCGTTGAACTGGCGGCAAAATTCATCAGCGAAGGCAAGCTGCCCGACAAGGCGATCGATGTGATGGACGAGGCAGGATCGTCCCTGAAAATGAGCAGCGAGTTCCCGGCGCGCAAGCAGATCGAAGTCAGGGACATCGAGCGCATCGTCGCCCGCATCGCCCGCCAGCCCGAGAAAAGCGTGACGCGGGGAGACAAGGAAGCCTTGCGCCTTCTGGATACGAATCTAAAAGCCACGGTTTTTGGCCAGGACAAGGCCGTGGATGCCGTGGCATCCGCTGTCCGCGTGTCCCGGGCGGGGTTGCGCAGCCCGAACAAGCCCATCGGCAGCTATCTTTTTGCCGGTCCTACAGGCGTGGGCAAGACGGAAATGGCCAAAGAGCTGGCCAGCACCCTGGGTGTGCCGTTAAAGCGGTTCGACATGTCCGAATATATGGAGAAACACAGCGTGGCCCGGCTGATCGGCGCGCCGCCCGGCTATGTCGGATTCGACCAGGGCGGGCTGCTGACCGAGGCCATCAGCCGGCAGCCTTATTGCGTGCTGTTGCTGGATGAAATCGAAAAGGCGCACCCCGACATTTATAACCTTCTGCTGCAGGTCATGGACAACGCCAGCCTGACCGACAACAATGGAAAGACCGTTTCGTTTTTGAACGTGATCCTGATCATGACCACCAACGCCGGCGCTGGCGAGAAGAAAAAAGGCAACCTCAACTTCAGCGGGCGTGTGGTGCAATCGCAAGATGATGACAATCACAGCGAGAGCATACGACGCCTGTTCACGCCGGAATTCCGCAATCGCCTGGACGCTGTTGTCGAATTTTCCGGCCTGGATGCGAAAACGATCATGCAGGTTGTTGAAAAATTCACAGCCGAGCTGGAGGCGCAGCTTACAGAAAGAAAGGTGACGATCAACCTGACCGATGAGGCGCGGGCTTATCTTTCCCGGCGCGGTTATAACGCGGAGATGGGCGCGCGGCCCCTGGCCCGCGTCATCCAGGAAGAGATCAAGAAGCCCCTGTCAGGAGAAATCCTTTACGGCGCGCTGCAAAAAGGCGGCCATGTGGATGTGGGGTTGAGCCGGGAAGGCGGAAAAGAAAGCCTGACATTCAATTTCAACAGCAGGGCGGCGCCGGAGCCCTCCGCGCCCGAAAATGCTCCATCGCCACCACCGCTGGTTTTGCCGGCACCGCTGCCGCCGCCCGAACTGCCGCCCCCCGCGTAGTTTTTTCACTATTTCCCGGTAATTTCAGGAAGCACAGGCGGACAGCCTGCTAACGCGCCAGAAGGACCTGGAAGAAATGATAGGTTCCTGCCGGTGGCGCACCGCCGCCTTCAAAGCAGGCGGCGCGCTGGCCATCGATTTCCGCTGCGCCGCCAATGGTGCGGGACAGGCTGTAGGCGCCCGTGAATTTGCCGCTGACTTCTGCGGTGCCGGGATCCTGCGGCGGGTCGCCGCCCGGGTTGGTGACGCCCAGAAGGTCATTCAGTTTTACGCAAAGGTCTTTTTTAATCCAGGGCAGAATCGCCAGAAGTTCAACTGACGAATTTCCTGCGCCGTCGGTGCCGATGTCCGTAACGGCATTCAGGCCGGAAAAGAGCCAGTGACCGAAATTGGGGCTGGCGCTGCGGCTTTCATCAAGCCACATGACCAGAGGGTCTGTATAGGAAAGCCCGCCGCCGCCCCGCTCAAAAATTTTGCAAGAATCCTTGGCGCAGGACGCATTGGTGTAGCCGGCCTCCTGCGGGTTCTCAAAGCTGATCAGTGTATCGGGAATGCCGGCCGCCTGCAGGGTCTGTGCGGCTGTACGCAGGCTCCGGGCATAGTCCAGTATCTCTCCGGCCCGCAGACCCAGCTGTTCCGCGCCGGCAAAGTTGCTCCCGCCACGGTTAATTCGGCTCATGGTAAAGCTCAAGGCGGCAAACAGGACGATGCCGATCAGGATATAGAAAAGAATGCTGCCGGATTGGGCCGGTGTACGGGACTTCATGTTCTGATGCTAACAGAGGGCGCCTGCGTCGAACAGGGGGCGAAAGTAAAAGGGGCCCTTTTTCAGGGGCCCCTAAAAAATGCAGAAAAGCCGGCTTTTAGGGTTGTTATGTCGGGGCCGGAGGCGTTGCGGCCTGCGGCGGCGTGCCGCCCTCGGCGGCCAGCCGGGCTTCGCGGGCGAGCATCAGGCTCTTGATCACTTTCATGTTTCCAAGCGGATATCGCACATTGTCCGCGCCTATGTCCTCAATCTCCTCAAGAGAGATCGCAATGGAAAGGGCGGCTTCCTCCCGTCTTTGTGCAAGAATGGCCTCGGCTTCCGCGCCTCTTTTTTCCCGGATCTCCCTCGTGATGGGCGAGGCTTCATCTCCGGGCATGGCGATGTGATCCACGAGTCCCAGCTTCTGCGCCATTACGGCGTTGAGATAGGAATCGCGCTCGGTCGCGGTTCTCAATGCGGCAAATTCTGCGTCGGTCAGCTTCATGGCATGTGCCTGCAGCTTTTCAAGGCGCCAGCGCATCTTGTGCATAAAGCTCTCTGTGATGGCAATCTCGGTATGTTGTCCCTTTGCTTCGCCCAGAGGCTGGTGAATCATGACGGTTGTATTCGGCGAAACAAAACGCTTTCCGGGTGTGCCCATCGACAGAAGGAACGCACCCATCGAGGCACAGGAGCCCATGCCATACGTGGCAACGTCCGAGGTAAGCGATTTCATGGTATCGTAAATGGCAAGTCCTGCCGTGACGCTGCCGCCCGGCGAATCAATGAAAAACTCAATATCTTTTCCGGGGTCTGTGTAATCAAGAAACTTGAGCTGGGCAACGATCAGCTGGGCGCTGTCCGCAGTCACGGGCCCGCAGAGCATAACGATGCGTTCTTTTAGAAGGCGTGAAAAAATATCGTAGCTGCGCTCGCCGGCATGCGTTTTCTCGATGACCATGGGCACCAGACTGCCCTGGGGGTTGAACGCGGCGGCGAGGGGTTGGGTTGTCATGATCGGCGTCTCCCTGTTTTAAGTATCCGTGTTTTATTTGCTTTTAGCGCCCGCAGGCGGCTTTGGTTACATAATTCTGTCTGTGTAAGAGCACAGATTAGGACAAATAGCCGGTCTTTGCAAATAATTTTACACGTAAAAATCATGTAAAAACAAAGGCCGGCCGTCTCCTGTGTCCTCTCAGCCCGGGGTCCGCTGCAGGGAGGGCGCCGGCGGGTGTGCCGCCAGTACCAGTGGTGTGGCCCTGGCCTCGGCCTGCTCCAGGCTTTCGTTTTCGCGCAGCAGGAGAGGTGTGGCCTTGCCTTCGACCGCCGCTTCCGTGACCACGACTTTCTTTACGGATCTCCCGGCCAGCTCCGGCAGCTCGAACATGGTATCCAGCAAAAGACCTTCCACGATCGCGCGCAGGCCGCGGGCGCCGGTGCCGTGATCCTGCGCCAGCCGGGCGATGGCCGTCAGCGCGCCGGGCGTGAACTCCAGATCGATGTCATCCATGCTGGCCAGATGCTGGTATTGTTTGACCAGGGCGTCTTTTGGCTCCGTCAGAACCTTGGCCAGCGCCTTTTCATCCAGAGCCTCGGTCGAGGTGATGATCGGCAGGCGGCCGACAAATTCCGGGATCATACCGAATTTATGCAGATCATCCGGCGTAACGGTCGCCGGCTTCTTCCGGCCGCTTTCCTGGGACAGCCGGGCGGCAAAGCTCAAGGTCCCTCTTCCTGATGTGCGCTCGGCGACGATTTTATCAATGCCGCTGAAAGCGCCACCGCATATAAACAGAACATTGCGCGTGTCAAAAGGCTTCGGGTCAGGCGTAATGCCGCGCTTGTTGCCGGTAGGCTGCACCAGCACAATGCTGCCCTCAAGCATTTTCAGCAAACCCTGCTGGACGCCTTCGCCGGAAACATCTCTGGAAGAAGATCTGGCTTCGCCGGCGCGGGCGATTTTATCGATTTCATCGATGTAAATAATGCCTCTTTGCGCTTTTTCGATGTCGCCGTCGGCTTTTTGTATAAGGCGGCTGAGCATGCTGTCGACATCTTCGCCGACATAGCCGGCCTCGGTCAGGGAGGTGGCGTCGGCGGCGATGAACGGAATATCAAGAAAGCGGGCGATGGTTTCTGCGAGCAGGGTTTTGCCCGAGCCCGTCGGTCCCAGCACGAGAACGTTGGATTTTCTGACCTCGGGCGGCACGGTAACGGCTTCCATTACAGGCGCGCCGGGCCTTTTTGGCGCGTATTTTTTGCTCTCTTCTTTCTCTTTTTCAATCGCGGCAAGATCCTGTTCGGTCTGCAGGCGCTTGAAGTGGTTGTAAACGGCGACGGCCAGAACTTTCTTCGCTGGGTCCTGCCCTACGACATAATCGTCAAGAAATCCCTTGATGGCGCGGGGAGTCATGACCTTTTGCATTTCAGGAAAGCTGATGATGCGCGCGTGTTTTTCGTCTCTTTTCTGGCGGGCCAGGTCTCCGGCAATATCGACGCAGCCGCCGCAGATGGCGATGCTATCGCCGGTCAGCATGACCTCGGCCTGCGAGGCGCGGATTCCGCAGAAGGAGCATTCGTTGAAATGCGCGCTGACGTCTCCTCCAAAAATTGCCATCTATATGTTCCTTCCCGTTCCGCTTTTTCTGTTATGTTTTTCTTAGCCTGCTGCCGGCACGGGCCTTGTTCGGGCGGCGGCCTTGTGGATATAGGTGGGCGGAGCGCCGATATTAATTGTGTCGACGGTAACGATGACTTCCGCGATACCCTTTTCATCGGGGATGCGGCGCATGGTGGATGTCAGGGCGCCTTCGACGATGCCACGCAGGCCGCGGGCGCCCGTGCCCATGGCCATGGCTTTTTTGGCGATGGCGGAAACGGCATCCGGCGTAAAACTCAGCTTCACGTGCTCCATGGCAAAGAGCTTCTGGAATTGCTTGATCAGGGCATTTCGGGGTTCGGTCAGAACGCGGATCAGCGCCGCCTCATCGAGCGCCTCGGTCGTGGTCAGGACGGGCAGGCGTCCGACAAATTCGGGGATCATGCCGAATTTCTTGAGGTCATCGGGTTGCGCCTGCTTCAAAAGCGCGGCGGTCTTTGCCGGATCCGGCTTTTCGATATTGGCACCAAAACCAAGGCTTTTGCCGCCCTGCTGCAGACGCTTTTGGATAATCTCTTCCAGTCCGATAAAGGCGCCGCCGCAGATGAACAGAACGTTTCTCGTGTCCACTTTGACCATCTCTGTATTGGATGTTTTGCGTCCGCCCTGCGCCGGCACGGAAACGGAGGCGCCTTCGATGATTTTCAGCAGGCCCTGCTGAACGCCTTCGCCTGATACGTCGCGTGTGATCGATCTGTTCTCGTCCGAACGCGCGATCTTGTCAACTTCATCTATATAAACGATGCCGGTTTGCGCGCGCTCGACATCATAATCTGCAGACTGCAGAAGCGAATGGACAATGCTTTCGATATCTTCCCCGACATAGCCGGCCTCGGTCAGCGCGGTGGCGTCGGCGTGGGCAAAGGGCACATTCAGGAGATGCGCCATCGTCTGGATCAGAAGAGTTTTGCCCGATCCCGTCGGGCCCAGCAGCAGGACATTCGATTTTTCAATTTCGACGTCGTCGTCTGGATCCCTGTCTCTCCGGCCTTTGGCAGAAGCGGAATCGGCGCTGTGGCGCAGCCGTTTGTAGTGATTATACAGGGCAACCGCCAGGATTTCCTTGGCGCCATCCTGGCCAATCACATGCTGGTTGAGATGGTCTATAATCTGCGACGGGGTTTTTCCGCCCTTGGGGGCAATGAGTCGCGGCTTGTCCGGCAGGCCTTCCCAGTCATCGGCATCAAAGTACGGCGGCATATCGGGGTCACCCTCGCCGCGCATCTCCTCGCATATTTCTAGGACGCAATCAACGCATATGGCGATATCGGGGTGTTCATCCGACGCGGGATAAAACGGCATGCTGGGCTCGTAAGGCTCAGTGCAGAAGGCGCAACGATTGAAAGTCCCTATAATGCCCTTGTCTTTAATGCCCTTGTCTTTTTTGTCCGACATGGAAAGCGGCCCCTGTTTCCCGTTTTTTCTAAAGATTTAGGGGTTATGCAAACACAGGCGGCGGCGGAGCGCAACATAAATTTTCAGGGCGCCTGCTGGTGGCGGAGGCAGGCGGAAGCCTTTCTTTTGCCGCTTTTTTCCGTTATTCCTTGGGCATGAAGCATTTATTTTCGTTCCTTGCCGCGCTTGCGGCGGCTGTTCTCCTCCTAGCCCCGTTGGTCATTGCGCCTCCGGCGGCGTTTGCCGGTGCGAACCCGGCCAGCACCACCAGGCCCCCTTCCGTGACCAAGGCGGAGGAATATTTACGCGGTCTGAGCACGGTCAAGGCCCGGTTCCTGCAGACGGCGCCCGACGGGACCCAGATGCTGGGCACGTTTTATCTCGATCGCCCCGGCAAACTGCGTTTCGAATATGACGATCCGATCAAGGATTTTGTCGTTGCCGACGGCCTCCTGATTTATTTTTACGACGCGCAGCTGGGTGAGCAGACGAACGCGCCCATCGGTCAGACGCTCGCCGACTTCTTGCTGCGCCGCGATATATCTTTTAGCGGTGACGTCACCGTCAAAAAGGTCAGCCGCGGCGGCGGCTTGCTGCAGATCGCGCTGGTCCAGACGGCAGATCCCGATGCGGGGTCGCTTACGCTGGGGTTTGAGGAAAACCCGATCCGTCTGAAAAAATGGCGCGTGGTTGACTCTGCCGGCGCGATCACGGAGGTCGAGCTGTTCCGTGTTGAAACAGGCCCCAAGCTGGACGGATCTCTTTTTGTCTATATTGATCCGAAGCGCGGCGCGGCGGATAACTTCAACCGGTAGGTTTCTCTCTTTCAGGGACAGGACAAGGGATGGGCACGGACAGGAAAGACGAGGGGCCGCTTGATGCGCTGATCAGGTCGCTGGCCGGCCTGCCGGGCCTTGGTCCGCGCTCTGCCCGCCGTATCGCGCTGCATCTGCTCGCCAGCAAGACGGAAGTGATGGCGCCGTTCATGGCAGCGCTGGCGCAGGCGGCTGAAAGTGTGCACACCTGCCGCTCCTGCGGCAATCTCGATTTTTCCGATATCTGCCGCATCTGTCGTGATGAACGACGCAGCCGCCAGACGCTGTGCGTCGTCGCTGGCGTGGCCGATCTCTGGGCGCTGGAGCGCACGGGCGCATACAAGGGCCGTTATCACGTGCTGGGCGGCGTCCTTTCGGCGCTGGACGGCGTGGGGCCGGACGATCTGCGCATTGCCTCCCTGCTGCAAAAGGTGAAGGACGAAGGCATACAGGAACTGATCCTGGCGCTGAGCGCCACGGTCGACGGCCAGGCGACCGCGCATTACCTGATGGACCGTCTGCCCGCGGGCGCGCTGAAAGTCACGCGCCTCGCGCATGGCATACCGGTAGGCGGGGAGCTTGACCATCTTGATGACGGCACGATCGTTACGGCACTTAAATCCCGCGCTGCGCTTTAGGCGCAATCACTCATTCTTTCTCCGAGACATAGACGGTGCAGTCTTGGTCCGCGCGCAGCACGGCGACATGGGTGTATTGTTTGACACGGCCGCCGCCGATGGCGAAATCATAATAAAGCCCTTCGGGGAAATAATGGTCCGATGAAGTGGCCGTCACGCTGTTATTGCCAAAGCGTATGTAAACAGGGCCTGTGGCGATCAGGCTGACGATGCGCGTCTCGGCATTGAAGGCGGTGCTGTTTCTGCCCGAAACAGCGGTCGCGCTGATGGCGTGGGCGCCGCCGTCGCGCAGGCGGACGGCCGGGATGACGTTGTTGTCCGAGTCCAGGGGCAGAAGCGTGGGCATGATTTTTTCTCCTTTGTAAAAATGAGGGGCAAAACGGCGGTAAAAATGCAAAAACCCGCCAGAAGGCGGGTCTCAGGACGTAGTTCGGGCGTTTTCACCGCCATGATGTTCTACAAATGTTCTTTTGTCAAGCCCCGGTCGTGTCTCAGGATGCGGCGAAGCTGTCAGACGATTATTGGGGGATCGGACAAAAGGGAGCGTTTCAACCCAGGACACTGCCGATATCAAAACATAGCCCTCATCCGGGTGTGGGAGCGGATGAGGGCTAAGCTCTGCGAGTAACATACACACAAACCTGACCTTGTTAACGCTTATGAAAAGAAAAGTCAAGATTTTTTCTATATATCTTATAAAAATATTGAATAAATTCGTTTTTTCAATTAAATTCTTGTAGTTAGAATGATGGATATCAG
>JANWLB010000003.1 GCA_025451095.1 Alphaproteobacteria bacterium | reverse complement strand
TTGGGCGCCGAAGCGCCGGGAATAAGGATGGCGCCAATGATCAGATCGGCAGACGGCAGCGCCTTTTCGATCGCATCGCGGCTGGAATAGACCACGCGCGCGGCGCCACGGAAATAATCGTCGAGAAAACGCATGCGGTCATGGTCTTTGTCCAGGATCATGACATCCGCCCCCATGCCGACCGCGACACGCGCCGCGTTGAAACCCGCCACGCCACCGCCGATGACGAGGACTCGCGCCGGCAGAACACCCGGCACACCGGAAATCAGGCGGCCCGTTCCCCCCGCATGCTTCTGAAGATTGAAAGCACCCACCAGAACCGAAAGCCGGCCGGCCACCTCGCTCATCGGCGCCAGCAGCGGCAAGCCGCGTCCATCGCGGCCTGTCACGGTTTCATAGGCGATAGCGACACAGCGCGATTTCATGAGCCCCTTCGCCTGCTCGGGGTCAGCGGCCAGGTGAAGATAGGTGAAGAGCACCTGGTCCTCACGAAGCATCACGCATTCCTGCGCCTGGGGCTCCTTGACCTTGATGATCATATCGGCCTGCGCAAAAACGTCCTTCGCCGTCTTGCCGATCTCCGCGCCGGCAGCCATATAATCAGCGTCTGAAAAATTGATGCCGTTACCGGCACCGGATTCAACCAGAACCTTGTGACCGTGCGCAACGAATTCCTTCACCGAAGAAGGAACAAGTCCGACCCTGTGCTCCTGCGCCTTGATTTCCTTTGGACAGCCGATAATCATGAAGCCCACTCTCCCTGCTCAAGCCTATCTGTTAGCCTTTTTTGCGGGATTTTTCAATGCGCAACGCAGCATGGGCAATCCCCCACGGCCTTTCTTGAAACGCCTGCCCTGATGTGCAACGATGTAGCGGTCACAAAAGGGCCCCGGGGAATTTCATATGGTAAAAATTATCGCGGAAAACAAGGAAATCGAGCGTTGCATCGAGAGGCTTTATACGCTGACAAAAGAGAACGGCGGCACATTCGCTGAAAATATAATTTTGAAAGAATCGGGCGGCGACCTGACCATAGAAGCGCCGCCGAGCGACAAGCGCCAGCCCCTGATCCGCGTTCACCACGACTCCCTGGCCCCTGTCGAAAAATTCAAACTTTCTATAGTCAACGATGAATTTGTCATCAAGTCCCATGAGCCGGATATACCCCCACAAGCCGTCAAAATCATGGAAACCATTCTTGAACTCTATAATCTTACAAAAAAAGTCCCCCAACACATCAAGACATCGCCCTGGATTTTTTTAATGGACAAGCCAGAAATTCTGGCACTGGTGAAACGCGGAAGAAACGTTGGAAACATTCTCCACTTTGAACAACTGATGAGCGAGGGAAAGCGGGAAGAGCTTATTATCGACTCTTTTCTGAGAACCAGAACCCTTGGCTACAGGAACAAACGAGACACCGAGCCCACCATTGTCCTGATGCCCATCATTGATTTTATGAACCATCACCACAGGGGCGCTTATTTTCAGGGCGGCGCGGAATTTGAAGAGAACTACCTGAGCATAGGCCGTTCCCCGCCGCTTTCCGAAGACAGGGGTTACAACCCCAATGAATGCTTTGCCTATTACGGCCCCTACGATTCCCTCGATACCTGGCTCAACTATGGCTATGTCGACCAGGACCCACCCTTCACACGGTCCGTTCCACTGGATATCGATTTGCAGGATCTGGGCATTTTAAGGGTGCACTCCGCCCCTAAAATCGCGAAGCACAAAGACGTCGCCGATCCCGTAAAGGATCTGAGCTTCCATCTGCCGGATATAGGCGAAAAAACGGATGGCATAACCCTCGCTTCGTTTCTTCTGATTCCCGGCCCCAGGGCTCCCCGCTCAATGCGCCGCGTTCTCAGTCATGTCATAGATAAAATTCAGACCAATCATCCCCGGCACGAAGAGCTGATCATGCGCGCCGAGGAACAGGTACTGGCTGCGAACCAGACCTATTACCGGGTCCTTCTTCCCGTCATGACGGCCCTGAAAGAAAAAGTTCAGAGCAAGGAAGAGAAAAACATTTGCGAGAATTTTATAACCGCCGCCAAAATACAGCTCAGCCGCCTTAGGAATTACAGAGATTTTTCCTTGCATCTGGCTGAAAAAGAAGCCGCCTCAGGCGGAGGTTCAAAAGAAAAAGAGAAAACCAAAGTCAAGACAGCCTGATATTCTATGTTCCAATGCTGCTGCCGGACTGCTGTGTTAAATGGTGCGCGGTGAGGGGATTGAACCCCCGACCCACTCGGTGTAAACGAGTTGCTCTACCGCTGAGCTAACCGCGCATTCCACGGCTGGTTTTAAAGGCATCAGGACGGAAAATCAAGGATTAAAGCGGCCGTAATCTATAGCCGGAGCCAGGATATTCCACTGGCCCTCGGTACCCCCATCGGCCTCAAACTCGGCGGCAAGCATCTCCACACGCCCCAGGACCGTAGTCCTCATCCTGACCAGCACGGGATCGCTCTCCGGGTCCGGTACCTGTTCAGCATCGGCCATCAGCTGCCTTACTTCTTCAAAGGCTTTTCTGATCAAAGGGGTGAACTTCGTCTTAAGATGATCGGGGATTGTATCGAGCGGATCCTGCGCGGCCATGTTTGTCTCCCTGCTTTTTTTCTGTTTCCGGAAAGATCTTAGCAAGGCCGGGACACAAAAGACAATCCCTCTCGGACAGCCCCCTTCTCTAAAAAAAACCGGGCATGGACACGCCCGGTTTTTCCTTGATCACTAAACTTAAACTAGCGGCCGTTGACGGCGTCTTTCAGTTCCTTGCCGGCACGGAATTTCGGCTGCTTGCGGGCCGGTATCTTGATTTTTTGGCCTGTGCGGGGGTTACGCCCTTCCGAAGCGGCGCGGCGGGAAACGGTAAAGGTTCCGAATCCGACCAGACGAACATCGCTGCTTTTCTTGAGCGCCATGCGGATCGTATCAAATGTGGCTTCGACGGTTTTCTGCGCCTGCGCCTTGGAAAGGCCTGCTTTCTTGGCAACGGCATTGATCAGTTCTGCTTTGTTCACGGGGAACCCCTCTTTGTCTAGGTTTATATACAAGGCCAAAGAACCGGAAGCGCAGAAGACTCTGCCCTGCGCTCTCGAATCACTTGACCGGAATGAATTAATCCTATGGCTTTTCAGGGGCCGCTCAATGGCGAATTACGCCTTCGCCCTTGTTGTCCGCACCTTTTACAGCGGCCGGGTCGAGCTTCTCGCCTTCGGGCGGCAAGGGCTCGGGCAGCCGGATCAGGGCGTGGGAGAGAACCTCTTCGATCGTGTTAACGGGGATGATCTGCAGACCTTTTTTCACCTTGTCAGGAATTTCAGCCAGATCCTTTTCATTGTCCTTGGGTATCAGAACTTTCTTGATGCCGCCGCGCAGGGCCGCCAGAAGTTTTTCCTTCAGGCCGCCAATAGCCGTCACATAACCACGAAGATTCACCTCGCCCGTCATGGCGACGTCCTTGCGAACCTCGATCCCTGTCAGGGCCGAGACAATGGCCGTGACCATCGCCGCACCGGCCGACGGACCGTCCTTGGGCGTAGCGCCTTCAGGCACGTGCACGTGGATGCTGCGCTCGTTCAGTCTGCCGAAATCGATGCCCAGCTGCGAAGCCCGCGACTTTACAAGCATTTCAGCAACTGTGATGGATTCCTTCATCACTTCCTTGATATTGCCGGTTGTCGTAACCTTGCCTTCCTTGCCGGGCATGGTCACAGCCTCGATCGACAAAAGATCGCCGCCGAATTCCGTGTAGGCCAGGCCGTTGACGACGCCGACCCGGTCGCGTTCCTCCACTTCACCGTAGCGGAATTTTTTCACCCCGGCGTATTTTTCAAGATTTCCGGATGTGATGCTGACCCTCGAGCGGCCGCGCATCAATATGTCCTTGATCGCCTTACGGCAAAGATTGGCCAGCTCGCGCTCCAGGTTACGAACGCCTGCCTCCCGCGTGTAATAGCGGATCAGATGGCGTATTGCGCCGTCATTGATATTGCACTCGCCCGGCTTGAGCCCGGCGCCCTTCATCTGCTTCTTCAGGATGTGCTGCTTCACGATTTGCAGTTTTTCGTCCTCAGTGTAGCCTGAAATGCGTATGACCTCCATCCGGTCCAGCAGGGGCCGCGGCAGGGTCACCGTCGTGTTGGCCGTGCAGACGAACATGACATCGGAAAGATCGTAATCCAGCTCAAGATAGTGATCGTTGAACTTGCCATTCTGTTCAGGATCAAGAACCTCGAGCAGCGCTGCACTCGGGTCGCCGCGCCAGTCTGATCCCAGCTTGTCCACCTCGTCCAGCAGAAAAAACGGATTGCTGGATTTGGCTTTTTTCATGCCCTGAATAATCTTGCCCGGCATCGCGCCGATGTAGGTGCGACGGTGGCCGCGGATTTCGCTTTCGTCCCGCACGCCGCCCAGCGACACGCGCACGAAATTGCGGTTGGTCGCTCGGGCAATGGACTGGCCCAGCGAGGTTTTACCGACGCCCGGCGGGCCGACGAGGCACAAAATGGGACCCTTGACCTTCTTGGTCCGCTGTTGGACGGCCAGATATTCAAGAATGCGCTCTTTGACTTTTTCCAGGCCATAATGATCCTGATCCAGGATTTTTTTTGCGGCCTTGATGTCTTTTTTCACACGCGTGCGCTTGTCCCAGGGCACGGAGAGAATCCAGTCCAGATAATTGCGTACGACCGTGGCTTCCGCCGACATCGGGCTCATCTGGCGCAGCTTCTTAAGCTCGTGCTCGGCCTTTTCACGCGCCTCTTTGGAAAGCTTGGTCTGCTCGATCTTCTTGGCGAGCTCTTCCATCTCGTCGAAACCCTCACCTTCACCCAGTTCTTTCTGGATGGCTTTGAGCTGCTCGTTGAGATAATACTCGCGCTGCGTCTTTTCCATCTGCCGCTTGACGCGGTTGCGGATGCGTTTTTCCACTTGAAGGACGCCGATCTCGCCCTCCATGTAGCCAAAAATCTTTTCCAGGCGGTCGGCCGTGTTGGCCAGCTCCAGAAGCTGCTGCTTCTCCTCGATCTTGAGAGCCATATGCGCCGCGATCGTGTCAGCCAGCTTGGACGGCTCATCAATCTGCGCGATGGAAACAATAACTTCGGGCGGTATTTTTTTGTTCAGCTTGACGTATTGCTCGAACTGCACGACAGCGGCGCGGGCCAGTGCCTCAAGCTCCTCATCGCGCGGCGTCTGGTCTTCGACCGGCTCAATCGTGCCCTCGAGAAAATTATCCTTCAGAACGCATTTCTTGATTCTAACGCGCTTGCTACCCTCGACCAGGACCTTGACGGTGCCGTCAGGAAGTTTGAGAAGCTGCAGGATCGTGCCGACTGTGCCGACGGAATAAAGATCGTCAGGACCAGGATCGTCCTGCGCCGGGGTTTTCTGGGTGGCGAGAAGGATTTGCTTGTCTTCGCGCATGACCTGCTCCAGCGCGCGCACCGACTTTTCCCGGCCGACAAAGAGCGGCACGATCATGTGCGGGAATACAACGATATCGCGCAAAGGAAGGACAGGCAGGCCGGTTTCTTTATTAGAAGACAAACCAATCATACGCTTACGACCTCATATCCCGCTGGTTAAGAAAAACTTAAACTGCCCCTTCCTAACTCTAAGCCACAGTGGTTAAGGGAAGGTTGCCAAAATACCGGCTCCATCTCTGAAATGGGTTTATTCCCCTTCAAATCAAGGCATCCGGCTTGTTTTACCTATTTTTTCGCGTTTTCTTCAGTATCGGGGCGCGACCTGACGACATGGTCGATGAGTCCGAATTTCTGAGCCTCGTCCGATGACATGAAATTGTCGCGGTCCATTGCCTTTTCAATAGAGGACAGCTTCTGGCCCGTATGGCGTACATAAATCTCGTTCAGCATGGCCCGAAGACGCAGGATTTCCTTGGCCTGGATTTCGATATCCGAAGCCTGGCCATGCGCGCCGCCATGCGGCTGGTGGATCATGATCCGGGCATGGGGCAGCGCATAACGCTTGCCGGCGTGGCCGGAAGCCAGCAATAGCGAGCCCATCGAGGCCGCCTGGCCGATACAGACGGTGGATACGTCAGGCTTGACGTACTGCATTGTATCGTACATGGCCAGACCCGAGGTCACGACACCGCCCGGCGAATTGATGTAAAAAGAAATGTCCTTCTTGGGGTTTTCTGACTCAAGGAACAGCAGCTGCGCGCAAATTACACTGGAGACGTGATCATTGACCTCGCCGGTAAGAAAAACAATGCGCTCTTTCAGGAGGCGGGAGTAGATGTCGTAAGCCCGCTCCCCCCGGTTTGTCTGCTCGATGACGGTGGGAATCAGGTAACCGTATGTAAGGTCAATAATGTCGCGCTCGCTCATGGCTGGATATCCCGCTGCTGTAGTATTGGGTCAGAAGTGTCGTATTAACGGTATAGCGGTATAGTGATTAATTCAAGGGGGTGGCGGAGCGGCATGCGGCCAAAAACCGGCCTTCCACAGCATTATTTTCATTATATTATTTGCCGCTGCCGTTTGTCAGCACATGCCGCCCGGCGCCGGCACAGGGACGGTATCGGGGCCGGGCACGATTCCCGACATATCGCGCTGACTACTTCGCCGCTTTTTTACCGCCGGAGGCCTTTTTCGTGTCCGAGCCCCCGCCCTTGCCTTCCTCGGCTTTGCCGGAAGATTTCGACGATTTGCCGCCTTTCTTCTCAAGGTAGGATTCCTCGTCTTCGGCGGTCAGCTCCTCCAGCGTCACCTCTTTTTCAGTGACAGAGGCCAGCTCAGCGATAAAGTCGATGACCTTATCCTCGAACACCGGCGCACGGAGTGACTCCAGAGCCTGGCGATTCTTGCGGAAGAATTCAAACACCTCGGCCTCCTGGCCCGGGTAACGCTGCGCTTCCATGATCACGGCGCGCTGCAGTTCCTGATCCTGAACCTGGATATTGTTCAGACGCCCGATCTCGGCCAGCACCATGCCCAGGCGCACCCGACGCTCGGCAATCGCATGCAGCTCTTCTTCTTCGTCCTTCGTCAGTTCCGGCTTGCCTTTGACGGTTTCTGCCTGACGCTCCGCCTTGATCTGGCGCAGGATACTGTCAAACTCCATGTTCATCAGCCCGGACGGGATCGGGAATGTATGCCCCTCGTCCAGCGCATCCAGCAGGCCGCGCTTCATTTTCATGCGGCTGAACTGGTCGTACTGCGACTTAATCTGCTTTTCGATTGTCTCGCGCAGGGCCTTTTCGTTGTCGAAGCCCAGCTTTTTGGCGAACTCGTCGTTGATCTCGGCCGTCTTGGGCTCGTGAATCTCCTTAATATCAACGTCGAAGATGGCTTCAACGCCGGCTAGCTCCGCCATGTGATACGGTGTGGGGAATGTCACTTCCACATGAACCTTCTCGCCGGCTTTCTTGCCGACCAGCTGGGGCTCAAAGCCGGGAATGAACTGGTTGCTGCCCAGTTCCAGCCTGTGGTCATGGCTGTGCATGCCGGGATAGGCCTTGCCCGCCTTGGTCTTGCCGTGGAAATCGATGATCAGGATATCGCCTTCCTTTGCACCGCGCGGCGATTTGATCGGCTCGCTCTCACTGTTCTGTTTGGCGATACGCTCCAGCGTTTCGTCGATAGCTTTTTTCTCCGGCTTCGTGACCGGCTTTTCGACCTTGATCGCTTTCAGGTCCATAATTTTGAACTCAGGCATCAGCTCAACCGCCACGGTGTAGGTCAGATCCTTGCCCTCGTCAAACTGCTTCACCTCGACCTTGGGCTGAAGCGCGGGGCGCAGACCCTTTTCCTGGAGCGCCTTCGTAGTGGTGTCATTGACGGCGACCTCAAGAACATCGCCCATAACGGAGCGCCCGTAACGCTGCTTAAGAATGTTCAGGGGCACCTTTCCGGGGCGAAAGCCGGGCAGTTTCAGCGTTTTGCCGACTTCGTGCAGACGCTCATCGATCTTCCTGTCAATCTCGCTGGCCTCGACAGTGACTTCCATTTCATAGTGCAGACCGTCTTTTTTCAGTTCCTTGATCTTCATGGCGCCTTATCTTTCAAATTTTTAAAAAAGTACCGTTCAGTTTGTCAAAATCCGGCGGGACCCGACTGGTGCGGATAGAGGGACTCGAACCCCCACGGGTTTCCCCACTGGAACCTAAATCCAGCGCGTCTGCCAATTCCGCCATATCCGCATTCTTGGAAAATTCAGTGCAGATTGCCGCGAACAGGGTTTTTTAGCTATTTTACAGAGGTTTGTCTATACAGTTTATAATGGCAGCAGCCCGTAATCCTGAAGCATGCCCCCGGCCAGATAAAGAAGCAGGGCGGCCAAAACCACGGCATAAACGCCCCGCAGCAGCCGCTCAGGCAAAACATCACTGATCCGGGCGGCAAAACTGCCTGCGAGAAAAGCCGCAGGAACCATCAGCGCCAGAAGTTTCAGGTCCAGCAAGCCCAGATAAAGGAAAGTCAGCCCGGCGGTGAGCAGACTGGTGGCACTTACGAAATTGGCCATGCTAATAGTGGTCTTCATATCTTTTCTCATAATCATCGACAATGTCGCGATCGTGATAATACCGCCGCCTGCGCCGGAAACCCCGTCGTAAAAGCCCAGCAGCATCCCAGCCGCCACGAGCGCCATTTTCCACAGGGTAACAGGCGTTCTTTCGGTTGCGGCCGGAATATCCCGTTTTTTCCTGAAATGGGTAATGACGTAAATAAACCCAGACGCACAGATGATCAGGACCAGGAATTCAACCAGATGTTCCGGGATGGTTTTCAGGATATGACCTCCGGTAAACGCACCCAGAATTAGCGTGGGTGCCATATAAAAAGCTGTCTGCCTGATCTGCCTTGAATGGTTTCTTGTCATCAGGAGAAAGCCCAGGGAAGCAAAGCCGGCCGCCGCAATATCGCTGGCAACAGCCATTTTCGCGGGAATGCCCGCGACCAGCAGCGCCGGCTGAATAAAAAATCCGCCGCCGCCGAATATACATCCAAAAATTTCACCGAAAAGGACGACGAAAAAAACAAGTGCACTGTGAATCAGGCTGAAATCCACGATCAATTCTCCTGCAAACATCGCTTACACAGGGAATTCTACATCAGCCTGTCAAATAGAAAAGCTCTGCCTAAGGCCTGTCAAACAATTCATTAAAAACGGCAGGGATTTTCTCAATGATATCCGTGGCTATAAGGCCTTCCCCGCCAAACAGCCGGGCAGCTTCGCCGTGCATCCAGGCGGCGGCACACGCTGCCTCGAAAACCGGAACGTGTCGTGCCAGCAGCCCCAGGATCATGCCCGCCAGAACATCGCCCGACCCTGCCGTCGCCAGCGCCGGCGGCGCGCCGGCGTTCACGACGATGCGTCCGTCAGGCGCGGCTATCACCGTATCCGCTCCCTTGAGAAGAACCGTAGCGCCCGTACGCTGTGCGGCCGCGCGCACCCGCTCCGTTTTCACGCCTTCGGCGAGATCAGGAAAAATGCGCCCGAACTCACCTTCATGGGGCGTCAGGATGCCGCGATCATTCAAACTCTCCGCCAGCTCTCCCTCGTGATTTTTGAAGGCGCTCAGGGCATCGGCGTCCAGAACATACGCCTTGCCGCTGGCGCATACAGCGCGCACGGCGAGACGCAAACCCTTGCCGCCATCATCCAGACCCGCGCCGGGCCCGATCAGCACCGCGTTGCGGCGCTCATCACCTGTATGCAAGATAAAATCTTCCGGCGCCGCGCAGGGTTCATACATGATATTGGGCAGATAGCGGCGATAGACATCCGCCGCTTCCGGCGCGGCGGCAATCGTGCATAATCCAGCACCCGCGCGCAGCGCCGCGTGCGCCGCCAGACAGGCTGCGCCGGTCATTCGCGGGCCGCCGTAAACGACCGCATGTCCGTGCATATATTTGGTGTCGCCCGCCATCTTGGGCCGGATGAAGGAACGCCACAAAGCCGGGTCATTCTCAAGCGCCGCATAACCTGTTTCCTCGAGCACAGAATCCGGCAAACCGATATCCGCAACGATCATTTCGCCGCAGAAAGCGGCGCCCGGCATCAGAACATGGCCCAGCCGCTTGCGAAAAAAAGAAACACTGATTGCTGATTTCGGCGTTCCTTCTGTCACCTCCCCCGTGCTGCCGTTCAGGCCGCTGGGGACATCGACGGCAACGACGGGATTTTTTTGTGCCTCAATCTGCCGGAACAGAGCGCGCACCGCCGCGGGAAGATCGCCGCGAAAGCCAGAGCCGAACACGGCATCGACAACCACTTCGTCTGACGTCACATCCAGATCTTTAAAAGACAGGATTTCGCCATCCCATGCCGACACGGCTTGTGCCGCATCGCCTTTCATAGTCGCCGGATTGGCAAGGCAGGCCAGCCGCACGCCATGTCCCTTTTTTTTGAGAATTCCGGCAGAGATAAATCCATCGCCGCCGTTATTGCCGGGGCCACACAGCACCAGGATTTTACGACCGGGATAGCGGTGATTGACGGCCGCCGCCACGCCCTGCCCGGCCTGCCGCATAAGATCAAAGCCTGGGCGCCCGGATTCGATCACCCGGCGCTCCGCCGCGCCCATCTGCTCGGTGGTCAGAAGCTCAAATGCCATGCGGTATTATAGAAGGGAAAAAGGGCATGACTACCCTCTCCGAAATTTGAAATATGAAAAAATGGGGCGGCTGACGGGCTTCGAACCCGCGACAACTCGGACCACAACCGAGTGCTCTACCCCTGAGCTACAGCCGCCACAGGAAAGAGAAAATTCTTTACACCGATAAAGGGGATAAGAACAAGTTTTTGTCCATCCGAAAACCATCGAAATTTTTAAATTGGCCGTAGACGCAACTCAAGCTGCATGCTATTGTCCTCCAAATGCATATCAGATATGCGTTTTCTACATAGGTGCAACGCAATAACCTGCTTCATTTGGAGTCATCAGTCATGTCTGCCAACACTATGAAAATAAAGACCGTTTCCGATTTTCTCAAGCTTATCGAGGAACAAGAGGTCCAGTATGTTGATTTCAACTTCACAGACATGCGCGGCAAATGGCAGCACACCGCGCAGCACGTCGATTCCATCGACAAGGGCCTGCTCGAGGAAGGCATTTACTTCGACGGCTCCTCCATCGCCGGCTGGAAGTCGATCAACGAATCCGACATGCTCCTGAAGCCGGATGTCATGAAGGTCTGCCCCGATCCGTTCGCGGCGCAGACAACCCTGAAGATCTTCTGCGACGTCCTTGAGCCGACGACGGGCAAGCCCTACAACCGCGACCCGCGCTCCATCGCCAAGGCCGCCGAGACGTATCTCAAATCCACCGGACTGGCCGACGCCGCCTATTTCGGCCCGGAGGCTGAATTTTTTATTTTCGATGACGTTCACATCAAAGTTGACATGAACAGCGTCGGCTACCGCATTGACAGCGCGGAAGGCCCCTGGAACTCGGGCACTGAATATGACGGCGGCAACATGGGCCACCGTCCACGCATCAAAGGTGGCTATTTCCCCGAGGCCCCGGTCGACAGCTCCTCTAACCTGCGAGCGGAAATGCTGACCGTCATGCGCACGATGGGTGTGCCGGTCGAAAAACACCACCACGAAGTCGCGCCATGCCAGTCGGAGCTGGGCATAAAATATTCTTCCCTCGTCGACTCGGCCGATAACATCCAGCTTTACAAACATGTCGTGCACAACGTCGCGCACGCCTACGGCAAATCAGCGACCTTCCTGCCCAAGCCCGTCTATGGCGACAACGGCTCCGGCATGCACGTGCACCAGTCGCTCTCCAAGGGCGGCAAGCCGATATTTGCCGGCGACGGCTATGCCGGACTGTCCGAAACCTGCCTTTACTATATCGGCGGCATTATCAGACATGCGCGCGCGCTGAACGCGCTTACCAACCCGACGACCAACAGCTACAAACGTCTGGTCCCGGGCTACGAGGCGCCTGTTCTGCTCGCTTACAGCTCGCGGAACCGCTCGGCTTCATGCCGGATTCCCTTCGCGAAGGCGCCGCAGGCCAAGCGTGTCGAGGTCCGGTTCCCTGATCCGCTCGCTAACCCGTATCTGGCTTTCGCCGCCATGCTGATGGCGGGCCTGGATGGTATCCAGAACAAGATCCACCCCGGCGAGGCCATCGACAAGAACCTTTACGAACTGCCCGAGGAAGAGCTGGCGGCCGTGCCGACCGTCTGCGGCTCCCTGCGCGAGGCTATGGAATCCCTGCAGGAAGACCATGAGTTCCTCCTCAAGGGCGATGTCTTCACCACAGACTTTCTTGAAGGCTACGTTGATCTTAAAATGGAAGAGATCGACGCCTATGAGACAATGCCCCACCCCATTGAATTCCAGATGTATTACTCCTCCTAAGACAACTAACATCCGAAAAAGAAAACGGCGCCCGGAAATACCAGGCGCCGTTTTTAATTGCGCAAACCGGATCAGGGCCTCAGAGATTCAATGACCGTCTGAAAGGCGCCAGAATTACGGACCCATATGTAGAAGTTGGATCCACGGCTGGGCGTTACCATTGTCACAATATAGTAATAACGGTCCTCCGCCATGATCGCGAGCCAGTATTCGTGCTCCTCGACCTTTTTCAGCTTGTCGTTCGCCTGATATACCTCGACGCGGCTGAAATAGATATGATTATGAAACTTGTAATTGGTGGGCACCTCGATCAGCTTTCCGATAGCCAGACCTGTATCGGTGATATCTCCTTTCAGGTTCTGCACTTCCTGCGCCAAAGTCGTATCCAGCTCCGTGGATATGATATGGACGCTAATTTCGCCGTCGAGAATCTTGTCATCCGGCGAACTCACCAGCTTGGCATCCATGACATCCGTCGAATAAATATTCGGCGCCGATAGTCGCCATGAAACAGGGTAATCGAAACGAAGAATATCAAGAAAGGCAAAAGTACGCGCCGACTCGATCCTGATCCTTTCCGGCTTTATAAACTTGAAGGAGCCGACGATTTTTTCCTGAATGGCCTTTTCGGCTTCCCACCTCATATCAGGCATGTAATAGGACGCCAGAACTATGCGCGAACCATTGATCTCTGCCACTGTACGGACGATGTAAGGAATGTCCTTTTCCAGCAACACGTAGAGAGCCTCCACGCGGCGGTTAGAAACCTCTTCCATGCCCTGAAGTGTATAGCCATTCACCAGCACGTAATTCAGAAACCAGTTGCGTGCGGAAATATCATGCTCAAGCTCAAGCGCGCGCACTTCAAAACGGCTTAAGATATCCGTATTGGCAGGGCTGAAATAAGTGTTCACCTTGCCCAGAATACGGCGGCTCATCTCCTGACCGCTGCCCTCTTCTTCCGGCGGCGCATCCTCGAGCACTTTCGACCAGTCTTTTGGCAGCCTCAGGCGATATGCCAGATATTTATCGCCTTTAGGCTTTTCCTCCACGGCATTGGTTTCAGCGGTAAACTTCTCGTCCGTCAACTCCTTGAAACGGGGAATCTTCTGAATTTTTTGTATATCCAGCATCTGTGCCTGTACCACCGGAACACAGATGAAAAAAGCGATCAGGGCGATAAAAACATGTCTGCACTGTCTCATTTCGTATTTCCTTCGATCAAAGTTTCGGCTGGACCGGAACGGTTTTTCTGTCGGCGCCGACGATCACATAGGTGAAAACGCCTGCCGTCACCTTTTCCTGCCTGCCATTTTCATGCCTGGTTGCCCATGTCTCCACTTTCACGGAAATAGATTTATTCCCGGTTTTGACAACTTTTGTATAAAACCCCAGCTCGTCGCCTGCGAATACAGGCCTATCGAAACTCATGGCCTCAATCCCCACAGTTGCCGGACGGAGGCCTGGCCCCACATGCCGCTCCACTTCGAGAGCGCAGGCCACATCCATATGATCCAGCACCCAGCCGCCGAATATGTCGCCCAGGTAATTTTTGTCTCTTTGCCGCGGCACGACGACCAGACGGGGGCGCTTTGTTTCCGACGGTGCATTGGATGCGGGCGTATGCTGGTGAGGAGGGCGCGCAAAAAACATCGGTGGCGGCAGCTTTCCCTTTTTGTCCTTTTTGGGTTGCTGCCTAATCTCCATCGGTCTGTGATTTCCATCGATTGCAACGAAGGTAAAAAGTCCTTCCGTGACTTTTTCACGCACTTTTCCCTTTTTAGCCCAGCTCTCGACCCTGATGTCCACCGAACTGCGCCCCTGTCTGACGACTTCCGTATAGATGGAAACCAGGTTGCCGACAAAAACCGGCTTCTGAAATGACATGGCATCAAGCCCCACCGTCACCGTCCGGTCGCCCACGTAATTATGAGCCCTGATTCCGGCGGCAATATCCATTTGGGACAAAAGCCACCCGGCGCCTATATAATTGTCAGTGATCGTATCTTCGTCCCGGGGAGTCCGGGTACGGGTCAGCGCTCGCCCGTAGATGCCCCTGAAAGCCTTATTCACTCTTTTTTTGGCCTTATTCATCTGGTTTGGCTTCTCAAAACAGCTTCCATTGGGTATCAATCATAACGGCTAAGACTCCTGAAAACCACTATAAAGACCGATTGAGCACTTTTTATGGCAGATCTTTTCAACACAGCTCCCGCAGGCAAAAAAGGCTACGGCGCCGCCGATATTGAGGTTCTGGAAGGGCTGGAGCCCGTCCGCCGCCGCCCCGGCATGTATATCGGCGGCACAGACGAGCGCGCCCTTCACCATCTGGCGGGGGAGATTCTGGACAATGCCATGGATGAGGCCGTCGCCGGTCACGCCGACAGAATTGAGCTCATTCTTCACGCAGACAACAGCGTGGCGATCACGGATAACGGCCGCGGCATACCGGTCGACAACCATCCCAAGTTTCCCAAAAAATCCGCGCTGGAGGTAATTTTTACGACGCTGCATTCCGGCGGCAAGTTCAGCGGCAAGGTTTATGAAACATCGGGTGGGCTGCACGGCGTCGGCTCTTCAGTTGTCAACGCTCTCTCCGACTGGATGTGGGTCGAAGTGGCACGCGACAAAAGCCTTTACCGCCAGTCTTACGCGCGCGGCCACGTCACAAGCAAACTGGAAAAAAAGGGGAGCGCCGGCAATCGCAGCGGAACAACAGTCTGCTTTCATCCCGATCCTGAAATCTTTGGTACGAAAGCTCATTTCAAGCCCGCATGGCTATACCAGATGGCGCGCTCCAAGGCCTATCTTTTCAGAGGCGTGGAGATTGTCTGGCGCTGCGACAAGGAACTTCTGGACAAAGACAGCGCGATTCCCGCCGAGGAGAAGTTCCGCTTTCCCAAAGGTCTTCTGGATTTCCTGCAGGCCTCTTTGGAAAAACGCCCGACCCTGACACCAACACCGTTTCAAGGCCAGATCAGTCTGGCCGACAAGGCAGGGCGCGTCGAGATCGCCATTGCCTGGCCGGAAGACGGCGAAGGCTTTATCCATTCTTATTGCAATACCATTCCGACTCCGCAGGGCGGCACGCACGAACAGGGTCTGCGCAATGCCCTTTCCCGGGGCCTGCGCGCCTATGGCGAGATGACCGGCAATAAAAAGACGGCGCAGATCACGACCGAAGATATTGTCAGCGGCGCGGCGATACTGCTATCCGTTTTTATCCGTGAGCCGCAGTTTCAGGGCCAGACCAAGGAAAAGCTGTCCTCGACCGAGGTCACACGGCTGGTCGACAACGCGGTCAAAGACCATTTCGACCACTGGCTTTCGGCTGATCCCAATGCCAGCCGCGTCCTGCTGGAACACCTCATTAACAAAGCCGAGGAGAGATTGCGGCTGCGCGAGGACAAGTCCATGGCGCGCAAGAGCGCAACGCGCAAGCTGCGCCTGCCGGGAAAGCTGGCCGATTGCAGTCGCACAGAATCAGCCGGAACCGAGCTTTTTATCGTCGAGGGAGACAGCGCCGGCGGCTCTGCCAAACAGGCGCGCAACCGCGAAACGCAGGCCATCCTGCCCCTGCGCGGCAAGATCCTCAACGTCGTCAGCGCCACGGGAGACAAGATCCGCGCCAATCAGGAAATTCAGGACCTGATCCTGGCCATGGGCTGCGGCGCGGGCAAGGATTTCTCGCTCGACAATCTGCGCTACGAGAAAACGATTATCATGACCGACGCCGATGTCGACGGCGCCCACATCGCCAGCCTTCTGGTTACGTTTTTCTATACCCAGATGCGTCCGCTGATCGAACGTGGGCATCTCTATCTGGCGCAGCCGCCTCTCTATCGCCTGAGCGCGGGTGCCACAAGCTTCTATGCACGCGATGACGCTCACAAGGAAGAGCTGATGAAAACGGAGCTCAAAGGCAGGAAAGTGGACATCAGCCGCTTCAAGGGCTTGGGAGAAATGCCGGCAAAACAGCTGAAAGAAACCACCATGAACCCGGAAACCCGCACGCTGATCCGCGTCAGCCTGCCCGACGTTATGGCCGCGCTTGGCATTACGCCTGAAACCGATCTCGACAAGGGGGGAAAGGGAGAAACGGCCACCACGCGCGAGGATGTCGACAACCTGGTTGAGCGCCTGATGGGCCGCAACGCCGACGCCCGCTTCCAGTTCATCCAGGAAAACGCGGCTTTCGTGCGCGACATCGATGTCTAGAATTAGTCAGACTGGAATTTAGGCCGCCTAGCGGTAACCCCACGCGGCGATATCTTCCATCACCTGCTCATGAACTTCGCCGGTTGAGACGGCGGGCTTTTGAATCTCCGTCGGAATCTGGCGAAATACGTGGTTTTTGGGCAGCCAGATGCGTTCAATCGCCGGAAATCCAAAGACATAGCCCTGGATATGGTCGATGCCGTCGCCGGCAAGACGCTGCGCGTCGGCCATCGTTTCAGCGCCCTCGCCCACAGTCTCCACATTGACGCCGTCGGCCAAAAGCTGAAGCGCCTTGATGAAGAGATGGTTCTGGTCTTCTCCGATATTGCGTATGAACGACTTGTCGATCTTGACCATGTCGATATCCATGTCGCGGATCTGGGAGAAGGCCGTATAACCCGTGCCGAAATCGTCGAGCGCCACGCGGCAACCCAGATCCTTAAGCGTCCTGACAACGCGTACAGTCCGGTCAATATCCGTTATCGCTGCGCTTTCCGTAATTTCAATAATCAGGCGACGGGCCAGACTCGGCCGGTCGCGCAGCGCCGACACAAGACTCCGCAGCCAGTCCTGATTGGTCAGGGTCATATTTGAAACGTTGACAGAGAGCTCAAGATTCGAGAACAGGCTTAGCTCCTGAACCGCCATGCGGATAGAATACTGATCGACCAGCCGGCTTAAGCCCAGCTTTTCGACGGCGGGAACGAACTGCCCGGCCTGAAGAATTTTTCCGTTCTCATCGATCATGCGGATCAGGCATTCATGGAACGTCACATCATGCGATTTCGAATTCAGGATCGGCTGGAATGCCAGACGGACGCGGTTGTCTTTAAGCGCCCTGAGGAATTCATCGCCCGATTCGAGGAGCATACGGTTGCTGACAGCCTGACTGACCGCTTCCTGATAAGACACAAAGCAGCTGCGCCCCTTTTCCTTGGCGGCCTGCATCGCCATTTCCGCCCGTGTAATTAATGTCGCGGAATCACGAGCACTCTGGCAATCCAGCGCTATGCCGCCCACAGAGATGCTGATCCCGATTGGACCTTTGCTGGTCTGGATCGGAGTGTCGTAAAAATTGTTGAGCATGAACTGCGCCACGGCCGCCATCTCATTGTGCGGCGCCTGCGGGAACAAAATGCCGAAAACGTCGCCATCAATGCGGGAAACATAGCCGGTATCGCCTGTGATCTGGCGCAGGCGCAGGCCTGTCTTTTCAATCAGTTCATCTGCATAGCGGGCACCAAAGGCTTCGTTCATCAACGAAAGCCTGTCCATGCCCACCACAAGCAGATAGCCGACCGCTGACTGGCCAAGACCCATAGTCATCCATTCATCGACCTTGTAGCGAATACTGAGCCGGCCGTGATGGCACGTTCCCGAATCATGAATCGTTTCGGGCATTATAATCTTGCCGGGCGCGTTACCGCCTGTGTGCACAAGGGGCTCTGCAGCCTTGACCTTCAGAAAGCCGCAAAGAAGTTTGTGCCCTGTACCTTCCTCGATATGCATCGTGGTCGATTCCTCGACATCCACGTGCGCGCCATCGCCGCGGCGGATTTTATAATGGGCTGTAAAACCAGAAACTATTTTCGCATCGCCGGCGGCCGTCACGCGGCCCATAAGCTCATGCAGCGTGGCCAGGCGCTGCGGCGCTTGCTGCGGGTTGATCATTTTATGAAACTGAGCATTATTCTGGGGCTGATCCTGAATTTCCAGGCCCAGGACCACCCGTGCATTGCCCGCCCACTGAAAACGGTCTTCGTTCGCATTCCACATGTATGCGATCAGGCCATGCTCAGAGAGCGTCGCCGACAGATGCTTAAGCCAGATATCAGACATAAAAAGTGAACCCCAAAATTACGCGCTTACTCATAATGTCGTAAAATGGTTAACCAAAAGTAAGGAACCATCCTGATTTTATCTTACGTCTCAAAAGGTTACTAACTGCTTTAGAATTTTAATAAAATTTGAAATAAATTTTCGATATCTACGCGCCGGGCATAAAAAAGCGGCGCCCCCGGGGACGCCGCTTTTTAGAAATTACAGGTTTTTCAGTTAGTTGGACACTACTTTGCCAGGCACCAGCAGGGACATCAGACTGTCCCGGGCATCCATGCCCAGATCCATGCCCTCGACAGCCGATTCATGGGCGATGGCCGTAAACCGGCCCTCCCGGCTGAAAAACAACAGGGAAGCCGAGGCATTGCCCGAACCGCCCATACAGGCAATTTCAAAGGCCGCCGCCCGGATTCCACCGGCTTCCGCCGTAGCTCCCGGAACCGAGGCAAAATCACCGCCGCAGCGCCTCTTGGTCTTATCGAGATATTGCTGCACCAGAGACTCAAACTGGCCCGGCTGCGTCATGGCCTGCTGCTCGGCGCTGCCGAACAGGCTGCCCGTTTCCCAGCCATAGGCAACAAAGCCCGGACCTGTTGCACCTTTCACGGCGCTGACGTCCCCTTTCAGGGCAATGTGAGCCTTCCCCAGCATCGACTGCAGTTCCGCAGACGACATCAACGGCGGACCCGAAACAGGTGCAGCCATTGCCGGTGGAATATCGGCAACCGCCACCGGTACGGATTGCAAAGAAACCGGCGCCGGACTTGATGCCGCCGCTTCATATGACGAAGAGCCATACCCCGCCGCTACATTTGCGGCGACCGGCTGCGCGCCCGAAGCAGAAGATATCTGCGCCAGCTGGCTGACCAGACGTCCCTTCTCGCCTTCCAGCACGCTGACTTTTTTCAGCAGCAGGTCGCGCTCCTGCTTTATATTCTCGAATTCAACCGGCGGCACGCGTGCGGCATGCGCCTGCGCGGTTTCCAGCTGACCTTGCAGAGCTGCAATACGTCCCGCTGAATCGTTCAGCTCCGCTTCCCGGGCGCTCAGGGCCTGCCTTATGGTGGCCAGCTGACTTTCATAGGCGGTTTTCTGCGCCTCGGCGTCGGCCTTGCTGGTGGAATCCGCCGCATTTTTTTGAAGGGCGGCGATCTTCGCCTCATAGTCAGCCTTTTGAGTCTCAAGCGCAGCCGTGGCTGTTCTGGCCTCTTCCTCCAGGCTCATAAGCTTTGAAATCTGCTCCTGCGATGCGATTGCCGGATCGAAGAGCTTGTATTCTATTTCCTTTTTTGCAGTCTGGCACTGGCCCCGCTCGCGCTCCATCTCCGAACCGAGGCGCCGAATTTCGCGCTCCGCCTCGTTAAAGCGGCGCGTTGCCTGCTCCAGGTTCCAGTCGGGAGACGAAATACCGCCCGTCGCCACGTCTTCCTTGCTGCTGGCCATGGATTCAATCTGTGCCGAAAGACGGTCACGCTCCGCCTCCACACCTTTAAGCTGTTCTTCAACCGAACGCAGCTGCGCGATCGTGACCGTACCGGCCGCTGCGGGCGCGGGGGCAGCCTGCGCAGTCTTCAGTGAGTCTTTCAGGCTCGTATTTTCGCTTTCCAGCGCCTGAACGCGGCTTTGCAAACCGCTTATCTCCGCCTTCGATTTATCGTCAACCAAAGGAAGCGCTGCCTTCTGCGCCGATTCCTGCTGGGCCAGCGCCAGCTGCGTGCTTAAGGCTTCAGCCTTCTGCTTGAGCGTTACGTTTTCAGCGCGCAGGGCAGCAAGCTCTTCCGGGGGCACTGCCGATGTAGCGGCCTCTGCCACGACCGGGCAGGAAGCCGGCGGCGGCGTGGGCGTGACGGAAGCCGTGGGCTGCATCTTCAGATTGGCGTTCTCCGCCTCAAGAAGCCGGATTTTTTCGTTCAGCTCGGCCGCCTGATTGCTGCCGCTGCCCTGCTCCATATATTTATTCTCAAACTCGCGGCGTTCACGCTCCAGCGCGTTACGCAGGCGGGTGTTCTCTTCACGCAGCGCCAGGGCCTCCCCGGCTGCCGCGTCGGCCGCGCTAGCCGGAATGGGTGCCCTCAGCGGAACCGGCGGGGCTGAAAGCGGCGGCGCAACGGCAGGCGCGGCCTCAGCCATTCTCTGCGGGGCCTGAGCTTCGGCAACCGCCATCTCTTGTACCGGCGGCTGACCTGATTGCACGTTACTTAGCGCCTGATCCGAAACCGGTGCTGCGGGTGCCTCTGGAACTTGAGTCTCGACTTGAGCCTGTTCCTGCGGCGCGACATTCTCATCCATCTTCGCCTCTGACGGCGCAGCGCCTCCCAAGGAGGCCAGACAGTTATCCAGATCGCTCTGGCCGCTTTGCATGTCGGGCATACTGAAGGCATAAGATTTGTCGCCTACATTAATTTCAAGCGTGCCGGACTGGCCCATCGCGTCATAGAACGCGCTGTCGCGGCCCAGCCGCAAAACCAGGGCGCGGCCGGAAACCGGGCGAATATCGAAGGAGCGCTGCAAACCGCCGCCGGGGCTGACCGTCACCGTATAATTCTTGGATTTATCCAGAGACTCTCTTTGAAAATCGAGCGCGAGCGAGTTTTCTTCACCGCTGTTGCGGGCCAGCGTAAGGACGAGGTCATTTTGAAATCTGCGGGCCAGGGCGCAGTAGGCTTCACCGCCCGCCTGCTTCGCGGCGATTTTTGAAACCGCCCAGTTGCTGTCCGGCTGAAGAATTTGCCCGGTCGCGGCATTTGCCGTTCCTGCTGCAAAAGCCAGAAGACTGCCGCACAGTGCTGTTGATAAAAGCCCGTTCCGAATATTCATGTGATGCTCCCCGTAAATCCCTTAGGATTTCAATCTACCCCCCAGCAGAATACATAGTATGGCAAACGAAAGCAAAGGGGGTTTTCACTTATTTTGCCTCATTTATCGCCGTATTTGGCTCATATTCAGCCTTTTCCGACCCGGTTCATCCCGGGGGCGTCTCTGACTCAAGCTCGATCAGCAAAATCTTTTTGTTCTGGCCCTGATCCTTGTAAATCCGGCCCACCGGCTTTTTTCTGTCGCCGCCATATTGCTCCAGAAGGCTGAGCACAGCCGATTCAAACGGTCCGCGCACGCTTAAGGAATCCTTCACATCGAAATCGTGCCCCGCCATCCAGACCAGCTGGGCATTTTCATTGCTGGCCCATACATCCAGAACCTCACGCAGGCTTGATCCGCGCAGGGCCTGCCAGTTGCGTGACATGGTGCCGGCAGCTGTCGGCGAATTCGGTCCGCGCTGCACGGCGGCAGAAGGACCGGTCGATGCCGGCGTGATCATCCGCGGCATCATCTGTTTTTGTCTTTCCTTGTCGGAAAACGGGGAGCTCCAGTTTTGGGCCAGCTGCTGCCCGGGCGGAACGACACGGCCTTCCTTGCCAGGCGTCGTAGATGTCATGCCAGCAGATGGCGCCAGGCCTGCCGCTTTATCGGCCGCCGCCTTCAGAAGCGAGTCCACGCTCAGACCGCCGGACGCTTTCTGATCCCCGGCATTTGTATCCTGTGCGGAATTATCCTGTGTAGCTGCGGACGGAGCTGACACCGGAGACGGTGATGATGGCGGTGAGCGAGGCGGCAAAGCGGCGGCGGCTTTTTCCGCCGGCGCCTCTTGTTTCGTTGTGTAAAGACTTTTCATGCCGGCCTGAATGCCCGACTCGGCTGCGGCGGCTGCCGCCTTGCGTGACGGCTCCTGCGCCGGATCGTAACAGCCATCGATGCGCTGCAGCCCTTCGGCCGCGCCGATCAGCGAGAAATTCAGGGCCTTGCCCCCGACTTTAAGTGTCATGCTTTCCGCCCCACCAATTTTTTCAGCCATGCCTTCAAGATCGAGCATGTTAATGATGAGCGTGCCGTCGTTATAAGCCAGGGCATCGAGCGTCTTGTCGAAGTCCGGTAAAACCATGGTTATGGAGTAATGCTCTCCCGGCCGGAAGACGGACTGCCGGAAATCGACGGCCAGGGCGAACACCTTGCCGCCGCCCCCGGAAAAACGCATCACATAACCATTGTCATACTGATTCATCATGACACAGGGCAGATGAGTCTCTTTTTCCTCGGCAGCCGCAATGGAGGCAGGACCAACCAGCCAGCCGCTCGTGGGAACAAAAAGGGTTTCTGCGGCAGGCGCCGTGACGCCCGCATAGGCCGCTGCGGCAGCAGCGGCAATATCGTCCGGCGTGGCCGCGGACGCCGCCGTAGCGAAAAGCGCAAAGCCTGCGCAAACAAAGATATAGCCGGATCTTTTCAGATTTATCATCGCTTTATCGGAGCCCGCCCGTCCCTGTTAAAATTATCCTTCAAAAAGGCGGATGCACATGAAACAAAGCACAATAAATATATTATCGCAACATGCATTTGGGGCTTTGCCCCAGCCATCTACAGGGGATAAAAGGCGGCCCTGTCGGTACGGCTCACGCACGGGGCAGCCGTGAGCCGGGGCATGAAAATCGTCAAGATCGGGGTTTTATACTGCGAAAGCGTCAATTGTGCGCTAATCTTACCCCGGACATATAACCGAACTCATATAGGAGTCACTTAAATCATGGCACGTAAGAAAATCGCCCTCGTCGGGGCCGGACAAATTGGCGGAACACTGGCCCTTCTGGCAGGACTTAAAGAGCTGGGCGATATCGCGATGGTTGATGTTGCCGAAGGCGTACCCCAGGGCAAAAGCCTGGACATCGCCGAAGCCGCGCCAATCGAGGGCTTCGATGCCCGCCTGCAGGGCAGCAATGATTACGAAGTGATCAAAGGCGCCGATGTCGTGATCGTCACTGCCGGCGTGCCGCGCAAACCGGGCATGAGCCGCGACGACCTGATCGGTATCAACACCGGGGTCATTAAGACTGTCGGCGAGAACATCAAGAAGTACGCGCCCAAAGCTTTCGTCATCGTCATCACCAACCCTCTGGACGTGATGGTCGAGGTGATGCAGCGCGTCACCGGCCTGCCCTCCCATATGGTGGTTGGAATGGCGGGCGTTCTGGACAGCGCGCGTTTCCGCTTTTTCCTGGCCGAAGAATTCGGCGTGTCGGTCGAGGATGTGAGCGCCTTCGTTCTGGGCGGCCATGGCGATACGATGGTGCCGCTGGTACGTTATTCCACCGTTGCCGGCATCCCCCTGCCCGATCTGGTCAAGATGGGCTGGAGCACGCAGGCAAAGATCGATGCCATCGTCGACCGCACACGCAATGGCGGCGGAGAGATCGTGGCCCTGCTGAAAACGGGATCCGCTTTCTATGCCCCCGCTTCGAGCGCCATTGCGATGGCTGAAAGCTATCTGCGCGACAAAAAGCGTGTCCTGCCCTGCGCCGCCAAGCTGAATGGCGAATACGGCGTCAAAGGCCTTTATATCGGCGTCCCGGTCATCATCGGCTCGGGCGGGATCGAGAAGATCATAGAGATCAAACTCAATCCCGACGAACAGACGATGTTTGACAAGTCCGTCGATGCGGTGCGCGGCCTGATGCAGACTATCGAAAAGGCCGCATAACGTCTTGACGAAGAAGAATAAGGGAAAGTCAGGGCTTCTGTCCGTCGATGCCACGGTCGCCGACAACCGGCGCGCCCGCTATGAATATCACCTGGAAGAAACATTTGTGGCCGGCATCGCCCTGACCGGCACCGAAGTCAAGTCGCTGCGTCACAGCCAAGGAAGCATAAAAGAGTCCTATGTCGGGCCGCGCAAGGGCGAGATCTGGCTGTTCAACTGCCATATCCCGGAATATGCGCCCGCCGGCGCGCATCTTCAGCACGAACCCAAACGGCCGCGCAAATTGCTTCTGCATAAACGCGAGGTCAACAAACTGATGGGCGCAGTCACGCGCGAAGGGTACACGATCATCCCGACAAAGCTTTATTTCAACGGCCGCGGCATGGCCAAGCTGGAGATGGCCCTGGCCAAGGGCAAAAAGCTGCACGACAAGCGTGACACCGAGAAGAAGCGCGACTGGGGCCGGCAAAAAGCGCGCATCATGCGGGAACGGGGCTGAACCTTTAAGATAGAGAACATATATGCAGGACAACAAAAAACATGGGCGGCGCGTAGCCGCTGCTTGCGTCACGTTTCTATGCTTCCTTTTGGCTTTTTTAAAATTTGGCTTCTTACTTATGATTGATTATACGGGCGCAGATACAATCGTGTCTACGGACAACCTTCTGATAGATGTTATTGTTACCACTGTTGCGGTTATATTTTACGGGTGTATTTTAGTTTATGCTTCCTTTGTATCCTGGATGCTTTTTGCAAAGATTTTTTTTACAAGATCGGAAGTGGAAGAAGTTCTAAATTCAGGCCCTAAATCCCGTTTTGAGTGTTGGTTGCTTAACAAGCTGTTCCCAAAATAAATTTTAGGGAAGAAAACCAATCAAACCGGCAGCCAAAACAATCTATGCTTGAGAAAAATTATCTCTGGCCCCGCACCACCGCCGAAGCCGTCGCCCTTCAGAAGGAACTGCGGCATAAAGTCCGCATCAAAGATGAAGGCCGGGCCATCCGCCTGATCGCCGGGATTGATGTAGGCTACGATCCTGCCCTGAACATCAGCCGCTGCGCGATCGTTCTGATGGAGGCGCAGACCCTGGAGCTGTCTTTTTCAAATATCGTGGAACAACCCACGCCCTTCCCGTATGTGCCAGGCCTGCTGTCTTTCCGCGAGGCGCCCATCATTCTGGACACGCTGAAAACACTGCCCCGTCAGCCTGACCTGCTGATGATCGACGGCCACGGAATTGCCCATCCCCGCCGCCTGGGCATCGCCAGTCATGTCGGTGTCCTGGCCAATATGCCGGCGGTGGGTGTGGCCAAAAAGCGCCTGGCGGGTGTCTATAAAGAGCCGGGGCCGAACAAGGGCGACACCAGCGCTCTCATGGATAAAGGGGAGAAAATCGGCACAGTTCTGCGCAGCAAGACAAACGTAAAGCCGCTGTTTATCTCACCGGGACATCGGATCAGTCATGAAAAAGCCCTGGAGATCGTCATGGCCTGCCTGAGAAAACACCGGCTGCCGGAGCCCACCAGGCTGGCTGACAGGCTATCCAAAAAAGAGTCCGGCCCCGCCCGGAAAGACGGGAAGGGCCGGACCTTAATTCTTTAGGACGGTTTCAGAGCGAGTTCATTCTTCTGACGCATCTGCTGATAGATCGGGTTGAACAGAATGCGCGCAGGACCGCTGAGCAGGCCTTCAGGCCCGACGATATTGTCGAAGAAGAACTGCCGCGAGGCCGTTGTCGTGAAGTCCATCGACAGGCCGGCCTTGCCCGCCTCCTTCGTCAGCTTGGTGCCACCCCGCGCAAAAGCCTCCTCGCCGCAGGCCGCCGATAAAAGAATGTCAGCGTCAGTGAGAATGGCAGCACAGGCCCAAAACGCGGCATCAGGACGGACAAAATAATCCGCGCTCTGCTCCGGCGTCTGTCCATTCCTGAAGCCCTCGATCGCCTTGCGGGCATCGCCTCGTGGCGTGCCCGGATCGGTAAAGCGGTTGAGAGTTTCGTAGATGGAATAGAAACTGCCCGTCTCCTTCGCCCCGCCGACGACGCCAAGGACAAGCGGATACAGCGTAGACGACGAAACGTCCTCGTTGTAAAAGCGCACCTGCTTTTGTGAAAGCGGGTCCTTGGGGTTGCCGCAGCCGGGATGATCAACATCATGCGTGATGCCGTCAATCATCAGGGTACAGGCGTCATAGTCACCTATTTGGGCCTGCAGGAGCGGATCGTTCTGCGCGGACAGCAGCATCGTCTGCTGCAGTTCACGCTGCGCCTGCAGCAGATAACAGCAGGTTTGGAAGACCTGCAGGTAGTGCGACCGGTTGTGATAATCCGGTTCGTCATTCGCAGGCTTTGCACAGAGCGGAACGATGCCTTTCACCATCTCTGCCCGGGCTGCGGCCAGCATCAGAATCTTCGCAGCCGAGGATTCCTGATCGATGCCCAGCTCTTTAAGCCAGGCACGCGCCAGTGCCGGAAAACTCGGCCGCAAGCCGTCATCCCACTCCTGCATGAGGCAGCACAGGCGCTCTGCCGCCTGTGGCCCGCTTTCTCCCGGTATGCGCCGGAAAACGTGATAACCCACGTCCGGACAGGCCTGGTCCATTCGGTCCAGGGCCTGCAGGACGAAGTTCAGTCTTCCCGGTCCGCCAAAAGCGGAAATGATGGATTTGGGATCAGCAGCAGCAGAAATAATCTGCCGCAGATCTTCAGCCGCCGGACGCTCACCTGATGCATTTGCTACTGTGTTTAAGTCTTTAGGTGTCGTGCTCATCTGTCTCTCCTTTTGCTAGATGCTTCGGACGAGACGACGCTAGAAAACCTAAAGAAAATACGCTGTGATGGAGATCACAGGCCGGAATTATCGTTTATTTCCCTGAGCTTGTCGTAGGCTATTACCTTAATGTTCCCACGGTTAAAATCAATAATGCCTTCGCGCTCCCAGGCTTTAATAAGTTTGTTCACATGCTCGCGGCTGGAAATCGCCAATGCTGCCAGATCGCTCTGAGTGAGCTTGATGAAAAGCGCGGGTTCGGCGCCCTGCCGGTCACCAAAACGGTTTAGCAGATCAAGAAGAACACCGGCGAGCCGGCTTTTGAGAGAATTCAGACCTGTTTCTTCCAGTTTGATTCCTGTATGAGTGAGCCGGTCGCTTAAGACGCACATCAGGCGCTCGCTCATGCGTGGATGAAGGCGCATCATCATCTGGAAGTTCGGCTTGCGAATAATCATCACGGCAGATTCGCACTGCGCCACCGCCTGAGCTGTTCGCCGGTTGCCGGTTATCAGCGCCATCTCGCCGAATATCTCCCCGGGTCCCAGTATATTCAGAAGAATATATTTACCATCCTCCGCCAGGCGCTCGATACGGATCGCACCCTTGATGACAATAAAGGCTTCCGTGCCTTCGTCGTCCTGACGAAAAAGCACACCGCCAGCCTCAACTGTCTTGTGCGCAACCAGCCGCGCAAACTTTTCCAGCGTCTCCGGCGACGCCCCGTCAAAAAGGGGAATATTGAAAAGCTCAAGATCAGACATGGCTTAACTATACCTTGTCCGGCCCCGACTTCCAAACACTGCTGAAAAGGCATAAAAAAAGTCCCCCGGCCAACCTCCGGGGGACCTTTCAGACATGAACCTGATCTAGCCCGCGGCCTTCTTTTTACCCCGCGGAGTCTTTTCACCGGCTGAATCCTCCTCATCGGGACCTTCCGCTGCTTCCGCCGCCTCTTCTGAGGAAGAGGGGCCCGCCAGAAGTGCATCAGCGACAACACCGGCCTGCTTGCGAATCGTGGATTCGAGTTTGGCCGCCAGCTCGGGATTATCGCGCAGGAATTGTTTGGCGTTCTCCCGGCCCTGACCGATGCGCTGGCCGTCATAGGCAAACCACGCACCCGCTTTTTCCACGAGATTACTGGCAACACCAAGATCGACGAGCTCTCCTGTCTTGGAAATGCCCTCGCCGTACATGATATCAAATTCGACCTGACGGAACGGCGGGGCCATCTTGTTCTTAACCACCTTGACGCGCGTCTGGTTGCCAACAGCCGTCTCGCGCTCCTTGATCGAGCCAATACGGCGAATATCCAGACGGACGGAAGCATAGAACTTCAGGGCGTTGCCTCCGGTTGTCGTCTCGGGCGAACCAAACATCACGCCGATCTTCATGCGGATCTGGTTGATGAAAATAACAACGCAGCGCGAGCGGGAAATCGATCCCGTCAGCTTGCGCAGTGCCTGGCTCATCAGCCGGGCCTGAAGGCCGACATGCGAGTCGCCCATTTCGCCTTCAAGCTCGGCCCGGGGCACCAGGGCCGCGACCGAGTCAACGACCAGAACATCGACAGCGCCAGAGCGGACCAATGTATCGGCAATTTCCAGCGCCTGTTCACCGGCGTCAGGCTGCGAGATCAGAAGATTGTCGATATCAACGCCCAGCTTTTTCGCATAGGACGGATCGAGCGCGTGTTCAGCATCGACGATCGCACAGGTACCTCCCGCCTTCTGCGCCTCGGCAATCACCTGCAGCGCCAGCGTCGTCTTGCCCGAGCTTTCCGGCCCGTAAATCTCCGTGATCCGCCCGCGCGGCAGGCCGCCGATTCCCAGCGCGATGTCCAGCCCCAGCGAACCGGTGGAGATCACTTCCACATGCGCGGTGGCGTTCTCACCCGTGAGCTTCATGATGGAGCCCTTGCCGAAAGCGCGCTCGATCTGCGAAAGAGCGGCATCCAGGGCTTTTTGTCTTTCGCCCGTATTCGGCTTGTTCATGGGTTCCCCCGTCCTTAATGCTGTGACTGACATACGATCATCCCCTTTTTTGCATAGTTAAACTGGTGTTTCAATGGCGGCTCCGGCGAATCGGGCCAGAACATCTGTTCTCAATGTACACTCTTTGTTCTTTTTGTCCAGCCGAAAAAAGAACAATAAAAGAACATCAATAAAATCGGGTTTTTAACCGAAAAGACAGCGTGACAGGCGGGTGCAGGCGGTGCGGGTCGACTGCCAGGCATCATTGGCAGCCTGGCAGGCGGTATCGGTAACGAGCCCCCTCCTGTCGACGCGCAACTGCTCGGGCCGGGCAGGATCGGCGCTTACATAGGGGCCGTATTTGTTGGCCAGGCTTTGCTCGTTAAAGGCGTCCTTCAGACGGCGCTCGGCCCGGGCCATCGGCTCCGGCCATCCCGCCCAGGCGCTTAAAGCCGTCGCCGCCACGACCGCATAACCGGCCACCGGGACGCAGAAAAGGCCGATACAGGCGACATACAGGGGATAGCGCGCCGGATGGGCTTCGATATCCTCCCGTGCGAAAGACGTCAGCGTGGAGGTAAAGGCGGCACCCCGGATAGCCCAGCGGTCAACGCCGGAGAGCCGGCTCAAATCCGGCTTATTGTCGTCGTTCATATGTTCCCTGTTCCGTTTTTTATAGTTTTTAGAGCGCCATTTTAGCCCGGAATGGGAGAGTCGGGAATGGGTCTGGTTTTTATTGACATATTGTAAAAACATCTCTATTTTCATAGCCAAGTTTTAAACCTGAGATGAGGGCGATATGAGCGAGATTTTAGAAAAAGTGGCCGCTGTCAGCGTAATTGGCGCAGGCGTGGCTTTGACACTCTACGGTGTGGGAAACGCCTTCAGCGGCATTTCAAATGTCTTCAATTCCATCACATCGCCTGAGGCGCGCTTTGCCACCAAAGTTATAGGCGGAGCCCTGGGCGGTTATTTCGGCGGTCAGGCTATGGCTATAGCAGGAGGCCATTTGCACCGACGTCAGGAACTCGGCGCACTTTGGTACATGGGAATCTATGGCGCGATCGGCCTTGTCGGCGGCGCCCTCGGCGGTTACAGACTTGCTAACAATGCCCTGCCGCCCCTCCCGGAAACCAATACCCGTCCCGCAGTTGTGTCAGCGGTCAATCCAGGACAAAATCTGCCTGCCTCCGCAGCTTTACGTCCTGTTGTATCTTAAAGGAGATGAGGTTGCGCCCATGATGCTCAGAGGCGCGCTCACCACCCTGTTCAATGCTGCCGTCCATACACGGCCGGCCCAGTTTTTTATCAGCCATTCCGGAAAAATTGGCGGCGCCTCTTTCGCGCTGGGCGACGCTCTTTTGATTGGAAAAGATTATTTTCTGACGGGGCGCGTACCCAATGCCATGGAACAGACGTCGGGCCTTATCTTCCTTTTAGCCGATGCAGGTCTTGCCCTGATGGACCGTCATCCCCGCATGCGCGTCCCCACAGGCCTTATGATTTTGCTGGGCGCTGCCACTCTCGGTTACAGCGGTATGGGCAGCCCGGCCCAGAATTCGCAGATGTTTGGCAGCGCCCTAATTGGCGGACAGGGGCTCTCACTGATATTCGAGGACGGACTGCATAACTTCGCGCAGCGCAGGGAACATAGCGGATCAAAAATTCTGCGTACCCTGTTCAGGCCTCTGGCAAAATATCCTGTATCAACGACATCGGCTATTGATATTGCCCTGTCAAAAACTTCGCTCGCTTACGCGGCGATTGTTAAACGGGATGCAGGGCTTCTGATCGGGTGTCTCTTGTGGATTTTAGGAGATTGCGGCGTCATCGCCAGCGATAAAAGCTTTAAGAGCCTTCTTCAGGACAAAAATACGCCTACTCCTCAAGCGCCTCTTTCACCTTCGCCGCAAGTTGCTTGAGCGTAAAGGGCTTGGGCAGGAACCAGATATTGTCACCCATATGATCTTTCAGTTTTTCTTCCGTATAGCCTGAGATAAAAATGATCTTCAGACCGGGATCGCGCTCCCGCATATACTTTGCCAGAGTCGGCCCGTCCATGTTCGGCATGATCACATCCGTCACCAGCAGATCGAGCTTCCTGCCCTGCTGCTGGCGGCTTATGACCTCGATCGCGGACTCACCGCTTTCCGCCTCAAGCACTTCATAACCCTTGTTGGTCAGAGCGCGGGCGCTGAAAGTGCGCACGGCATCCTCATCCTCGACCAGCAGGATACAGGCCGTGCCAGTCAGATCATGCGCCGACGCGCTGTCGTCGGATTCGACCTCGACCGGCTGCACCACCTCTCCTTCTGCCAGGCGCGGAAGATAGATCGTGAAAGACGTGCCCTTGCCCACGGTGCTGTCGACATGCAGATAGCCCCCCGTCTGCCGCACGATGCCGTAGACGGTTGCCAGCCCCAGGCCCGTGCCCTGACCGACCTGCTTGGTGGTAAAGAAAGGCTCGAAAATACGCGTCAGGTTTTCCGCAGGTATACCACAACCGGTGTCGGATACTTCCAGCGCCACCCAGTGCCCCGGCGGCATGTCGTCGCTGCCACGCTCCATCGGCGCCTTGTTGGAAAACGCATAGGTCCTGATCGTCAGCTTGCCGCCGCCCTCCATGGCGTCACGGGCATTGACGGCCAGATTGATCAGAACCTGTTCCATCTGGCCCACGTCGACGCGAACCAACCCAAGATTCTGGCCGTGCACGACATCCAGTTCGATGTTCGCACCGATAAGGCGGCGCAGAAGATGCGAAACCTCCGTCAGGATATCGCCAATATCCTGCACACGCGGCCGCAAGGTCTGCTGGCGCGAGAAGGCCAGAAGTTGCCGGACAAGGTTGGCCGCGCGGTTGGCGTTCTGCTTGATCTGCATAATATCGGAGAAGGACGGGTCGCCCGGCTTATGCCGCAGCAGCAGCAGGTCACAAAAGCCGATCATGGCGGTCAGAAGATTGTTGAAATCATGCGCAACACCGCCCGCCAGCTGACCAATAGCCTGCATTTTCTGCGATTGAACGAACTGCTCCTCCAGCGCCTTCTGGTCCGTCAGGTCGATAAAATGCAAAACGCTGTTGTCGCTGCCGCCCAGACGCCTCGCATACATCTGCACCACGACCTCGCGCCCCTCCCCCAGCAGCGTCACCTCCATCGGCGCGCGCAGGCTGCGTCCATCAGCGGTGCGCCGCAGCGCCTCCAGGCTTTCTGCCCGCCTGTCCTCACGGATGAGCGCCTCCAGATACCGGCCTTCCAGATCTTCCACGCTATAGCCGAGCATGGCGGCCAGCGCCGGGTTGACATCGGCAAGAACGCCCTGTGAATTCAGGACGGCGATGCCGAGCGGCGCTTCTTCGAAAAATCTCTGGAACCGGTCTTCAGACGCCTGCAGCGCCTGGCGCATCGCACGCTCCGCCGTCAGGTCATGGACCACGCCGCGCGTGCGGACAATACCGGGCGCCTCGTGAACGACCGCCTGGCTGATGGAGGCGGCGAAAGTCCGCCCGCCCTGCCCCTTCATAACGACTTCTGTCATCTGCTTGGCGCCGCCGCCGGGAAGAATATCATAAGAATGCGCGTTTTTCGGCGGATCCTGCAAATAGGTGTGAAGCGTCCCTTCACGCAGCAGAGTCTGGATATCCTCGCCCAGCCAGCGGGCCAGGGTTGCATTCACGAAGACGAAGCGGCCTTCCTCATCGACCGAGAAAAATCCGACCGGGGCGTTGTCCGTGAAATCAATCAGCTTCTCCCGCTCGTCACGTATACCGCGATCGGCAGAGCGTTTTTGTGTGATGTCGTCAACACGCCAGTGAGTATGCCCGGCATAACCGGGGATCGGCTGCGCGGTGATCTCATACCACGTCTCGCGGCCGCCATGGGTGCTGCACAGATCGACCGAATCGGTCAGGCCGCGGTGAACCTGGTCCGCCAGCTGCCTAAAATGGGCTCCGGCCTCGATATCGCCGTGAAAAAGCAGGATCAGGCTTGACAGCGAGGGCGTACCCACGCCTTCGCACAAAATCCTGAATTTCTGATTCACGTAAACCGTCTTGTCCGTCTTGTCCGTGATCAGGCGGGCGCCGCGGCTGCCTTCCAGCACCTCGGCCAGAAGTTCGCGCTCCTTTTCCCGGGTGGAGCGTATATCGAACACGCGCTGCACCAGAATGGCAATTCCGGCCGCCACCATGAAAGCCACCCCCGCGGCCATGACCGCTTCCTTGCGTATATCCATGGCCACCGCAACGCCCAGGCAAACAGACAGGTAAAGAATGATGAGAATTGTGGCCACGATCATGCCGAAGTGGTGCGGGCCTTCCGGCGGTTTTTCCGGCGGCGGCATGCGGTGGTGGCGGGCAATAAAGGCAGCGTGATCGGTCGTCATATGCTTTGCAAGACTATCAGATTAGCCCCGGGCCGGAAATATGCCATATCGCCTTGTTAATTCAGCCTGCCCTTGAGCTTGAAGACGTAGGAAATGACCTCGGCAACGGCCTTGTAGTGCTCAGGCGGCACAGCCTCGTCGATTTCGACGGTGCTGTAAAGGACGCGGGCCAGCGGCGGGTTTTCATAGATGACGACATCGTGCTTCTTTGCCGTTTCCCGGATACGCAGCGCCAGGTCATCGATGCCCTTGGCTATGCACATGGGCGCTTCCATTTCCTCAGGGTCGTATTTCAATGCCACAGAATAGTGGGTCGGGTTGGTGATGACCACATCGGCCCTGGGAACCGCCTGCATCATGCGGGCACGGGCGCGTTCGGTGCGCAACTGCCGCAGCCGCGCCTTGATGTGCGGATCTCCTTCCATCTGCTTGTGTTCGTCTTTGAGTTCCTGCTTGGTCATACGCATCTTCTTATAGTGTTCGGTACGCTGATACAGCGTATCTATGACTGCCAGAACAACCAGAACGACCAGCACGCCAATCAAAAGCTTTATGACCATAGCCTGCATTTCATCCAGAAGCAGCGGGACCGGCAGGCCAACCATGTGTTCAAGGCCCGCGAAATAGGGCTTCAGTATGATGAAGCCCACGGTGCTGATCAGCCCCATCTTGAGCAGACCCTTGGCAAACTCCATCAACGCCCGTTTCGAGAACAACCTCTGGAATCCAGAAAACGGTGATATTTTTCCAAGATCCGGCTTGATGACGTCAGGCGCGAAAATCGGCCCTACCTGAATAAACGGGCCGATAAACGCTGCCGCCATAAGAACGAGAAACGGCAGCAGGAGCATGCCCAGAACAATTTTGAACGAATCTCCGAGGACGATGGAAAGGCCGCCCGGCGTCTGCGGAAAGTCCCACGCCTTTTCAAGATACGTCTTCAGGTGCGCCTGCATATGCGACATCATGGGCGACGCGGCCGTGCCGATCAGTATTGTCCCTGCCAGCAGCATGATCCAGTTGTTCAGCTCCCGCGAGACGGCAACCTGCCCCTTGCGGCGCGCTTCCTCAAGCCGTTTCTGGGTGGGGTCTTCTGTCTTCTGGGAATCGTCGGGCGCTTCGCCTTCACTCATGCCTATTGACCTTCACCAACGCTCAGGAAGAATGTCAGGCCTTCCTGGAATTTGCCTGCCCAGAATAACATGATGCTGGAGATGATCAGGCTCAAGGTCAGAAGCGACAATAAGATCTGGAGCGGCATGGCCAGCATAAAGACCTGTATCTGCGGCATTAAGCGCGACAGAATACCCATGCCGATATAAACCATCAGCGACAATACGACGAAGGGCGCCGCGATCTGGAATCCGATCAGGAAACTGGTCGAGAGCGCCTGCGCCATAAGTTCGGCCATCGATCCGGTGTCGGGAATGCTGCCTACCGGAAACATCTCATAGCTGCCGACCAGCCCATAAAACAGCATGTGATGCAGGTTCATGGCAAAGAGCATGACCATGCCTGTCATGGACAGAAAGGCGCCGACAAGCGAGCCCTGAGTCGAAAAGCCGGGGTTGAATACCTGGGCGTTGCCGAGGCCGGAAGCCATGGAAATTAGCATGCCTGCCGTATCAAGCGCGGCCATCAGAATGCGGGCGATGGTGCCAAAGAAAAGTCCAATGATAAATTCCATGATGATCAATGCGAAAAGGGCGATCGCGCCCGGCACCGGATGCGGCAGATGCGGCGACACAACCGGCGCCAGGACGGCGGAAAGGCCGAGCGCTATATAAAGACGTATACTCTGGGGCGTCAGGGAATCGCCGACGCCCGGCATGATGGTTATGGCCGCCCCCATGCGCACGAAGACAAGGATAAAGGCGAAGACGCCCTGCACCATGAATTGTTCAAGCCAGGATTCCATCAATTGAT
>JANWLB010000002.1 GCA_025451095.1 Alphaproteobacteria bacterium | reverse complement strand
GGATCGGCATTATCGGCGCTGTCGGTTCCGGCAAGACGACAATCGAGCGGCTTATGCTCAACCTTTATCAGCCCACGACCGGCTCCGTGCAGATAGACAACACGGATGTGCGGCAAATCGACCCCGCCGATCTGCGCCGCAATATAGGCGCCGTCCAGCAAAGTCCGCAGCTATTCTACGGCTCTGTGCGCGACAACATCACAATGGGACATGAATCCGCCCCTGACCGCGCCGTATTGCGCGCTGCGGATATGTCCGGCGTTCTGGAGTTTCTGCGCGATTCACAACACGGGCTGGACACGCAGGTCGGCGAGCGTGGCGAAGCACTGTCCGGCGGCCAACGCCAGGCCGTGGCCATCGCCCGCGCGCTTTTGTACGATCCCAATATCCTGATCCTGGACGAACCCACCGCCTCCATGGATCCTGCCTCGGAAAGCCGCCTTCTCAAGCGCCTGCAAACATTGTGCGCCAATAAGACCACGCTTTTGATCACCCATAAGGGCGTCATGCTGAGCCTGGTCGAAAAGCTGATCCTGCTCGATCGCGGCCGTCTGGTCGCCTTCGGGCCGAAGGACGAGGTGATCGCCAAGCTTCAGGCGCGACAATACGGCACCGCAGCCGAACAAACCGATGTGTAATAAAGGACGGATCGCATGAAGGACGCGCCCGGCAAAAAACCGCAGGCCCCGCCGCAAAAAGCGGAGGCGACAAACATGAATCAGGCCGCCGAATGGGCGCGAATCCGCGCGCAATGGGCCAAGGAACAGGCGGAAAAAGTCCAGGCGCGCGCCGACCGGTTTTTTACAACCAGCGACGAACTGCCGTTGGGTCAGCATCTTCTGCTGACGACGATAGCGGTCTTTGTCGTCGTGTTTATATTATGGGCCAATCTCGCGACACTCGATGAAATTACGCGCGGCATCGGCAGGATCGTTCCTTCCTCTGAGGTTCAGAAACTGCAGAGTCTTGAAGGCGGAATTGTCGACGCCTTTATGGTCAAAGAGGGCGATGAGGTTAAGGCCGGACAGCCCCTGATCCGCATGCGCAATATTCAGACTTCGGCTGATCTGGGCGCGAACCGGTCGCGCTATCTGGGTCTTGTGGCCAAAATCACCCGCCTGAAAGCAGAGGTCGAAGGCAGCGATGTGCCGCCGGATTTCCCCGAGGATGTTTTAAAGGAAGCGCCGGAAAGCGTGCGCGAGGAGATGCAGGCCTTCACGGCCGACAGGCAGAGCCTTCTTACCCAGACGCAGGTGCTGGAACAAGGCCTGACGCAGAAGAAACAGGAAATCAATGAAATCCAGACGCGCGTTAACGATCTGCAGGATGTTTTGCGCCTGGCCAAGGAGCAGCGCAGCATGCTGGCACCTCTTGTCGAGCGCGGTTCGGCGCCCAAGCTTGAACTGCTGCAGATCGACCAGCAGATAAAGCAGCATCAGACCGAGCTGAATAGCGCACAGAATTCCCTGCCCCGCGCCCGGTCCGGCGTCGGTGAAATGCAGGCCCGTATCGATCAACTGAAAAGCGCCATGAAGGCGCAGGTGCAGACCGAACTGGCGACGGCGACAGCAGAAATGAATACCATCAAGCAAACCCTGACGGCGCTGGAAGACCGCAACACCCGTACGGAGATACGCTCGCCCGTCAATGGCACCGTCAAGGACATCAAGGTAACCACGGTCGGCGGCGTCATTCCCCCGGGCGGTGAGCTGATTGAAATCGTGCCGCGTGATGACCAGCTGATCATCGAGGCGAGCATCCGGCCTTCGGACATCGCGTTCCTGCGGCCGGGACAGAACGCCACAGCCAAGATCACGGCCTATGATTTTTCGATCTATGGCGGGCTGAAGGGCGAGCTGGTCGATATTTCGGCTGATACGATCAGCAACGAGAAAGGCGAAACTTTTTACAGGGTGCGGGTGCGCACTTCCCAGACTTACCTCATGCACAGAGGCCAGAAGCTCTCGATCATTCCAGGCATGGTTGCGTCGGTTGACATCCTCACCGGCAAAAAGACGATCATGGAATATCTGATGAAGCCCTTCATCAAAACACTGGATTCAGCAATGCACGAGCGCTAGGCCGCGTCCGCGCCCTTGATCCATTTCAGCGCCATCGGTAAATCCTCCGCATCGAAATACCTGATCTCGCCGCCCAGAATCGGGGCCGCAAGCTTGTTCTGGAGAATTTTCTTTTCGGGCGGATTCACATAGGCCAAACGCCGCGCATATTTACCGAACTCGACGATCGATTTCATGCTGACTTCGGCCGCATCATGTTCCCAGCCTTTGTATTCGGGCGTGAAATGAACCAGCATACTGAAATGGCCGTCGCGCTTGATGCGCTCGGCCAGCTCACGGTAAATGACGCGCTCGTGATCTTCCTTTCTGATCGTGCCCGAAACGGCCACGCACAAGGCCCCCTTGTCCGATTCCGGCATCAAAACCACAGTGGGCGTATCCGTCTGATTCGTAACCTGAGCCATATCAGCCTCCATTGTTCGCGCCGGTGAATTTCGCGCATAAAAAGAGTCTTTATCCGTAACGTTTATATGGTTATTTACGGCGCCGCCGTCAAGGGCGTGACGGCGCTGTGACCAGGTTATGTTTTATAGGCTAGGCATCAGCGTGGAAAAAGGTAAAATCGCCTGATGAACGCATCTGCTTCAGGAGCATCCGCGGTGTCCGCCGGTCAAAATATAACCATAACTCTGCCCGACGGGTCCACCCGTTCCTACGCGATCGGGACGACCGGCATGGCCGTCGCTGAATCCATCGGCAAGTCGCTGGCCAAGGCCGCCGTCGCCATCCGGGTCAACGGAGACCTGCGCGACCTTTCGCGTCCGCTTGAACAGGACGCCGCTATTGCCATTATCCGCCGCCAGGACGACGAGGCGCTGGACCTGATCCGGCATGACTGCGCCCACGTCATGGCCGAAGCGGTACAGGCTCTTTACCCCGGCACACAGGTCACGATCGGCCCGACCATTGAAAACGGGTTCTATTACGACTTTGCCCGGAACGAGCCTTTTACACTGGATGACCTGCCCAAAATCGAAAAAAAGATGCGGGATATCATCGAGCGCGGCGCGGCACTGGAGCGCGAGGTCTGGCCACGCGACAAGGCTATGAAATTTTTTACTGACAAGGGTGAATACTACAAAGCCGAGCTGATCCGCGACCTGCCTGAAAGCGAGGCCATCACGATTTACCGCCAGGGCGGATGGCTGGACCTTTGCCGCGGCCCGCATATGCCGTCCGTGCGCCAGGTTGGCAATGGATTCAAGCTGATGAAAGTTGCGGGTGCTTATTGGCGCGGCGATTCAAACAAGGCGATGCTGACCCGTATCTATGGCACGGCCTGGCGCGACGAGAAGGAGCTGGCGGCCTATCTGACGCTTCTGGAGGAAGCGGAAAAGCGGGACCACCGCAAATTGGGAAAGGAGATGGAGCTGTTTCATTTCCAGGAGGAAGCGCAAGGCTCCGTTTTCTGGCATCCCAAGGGCTTCACGATTTTCAATCAGCTGGAAAACTATATCCGCCGGCGCATACAGGCCGACGGTTATGTGGAGGTAAAGACCCCGCAACTTATGAACAGCCGATTCTGGGAGGCTTCGGGCCACTGGTCCAAGTTCCGTGAAAATATGTTTGTCGTTCCCGATGTTGTTCCGGGCACCGACGAGAAAGGCCCTGTCTTTACGGAGGAGCCCAAGCAGTTCATGGCGCTCAAGCCCATGAACTGCCCGGCTCACGTGCAGATTTTCAAGCAGGGGCTGAAATCCTACCGCGACCTGCCCATCCGCATGGCCGAGTTTGGCTGCTGCCACCGCAACGAGGCACACGGCGCCCTGCACGGCCTGATGCGCGTACGGCAGATGACGCAGGACGACGCGCATGTTTTTTGCCGCGAGGACCAGGTTCTGGACGAGGTCAAACGTTTCGTGGCCCTGTTCTACGCGGTCTATAAGGATTTCGGATTCACCGAGATCACCATCAGGCTGGCGACGCGGCCCGATATGCGCGCCGGCGAGGATGCCACCTGGGACCGCGCTGAAAAAGCAATGGCCGAGGCGCTGAACGCCCTGGGCCTACCCTTTACCTACGCGCCCGGCGAAGGCGCCTTTTACGGGCCAAAATACGAGTTCCACCTGAAGGATGCCATCGGCCGCACCTGGCAGTGCGGCACGCTGCAGCTTGATTTCGTCATGCCGGAGCGACTGGAGGCCGTCTATATCGGCGAGGATGGCCAGAAACACCGCCCGGTCATGATTCACCGCGCCATACTCGGGACGCTGGAGCGTTTCATCGGCATCCTGATCGAGAATACCGGCGGCAAGCTGCCGCTGTGGTTGCATCCCGTACAGTGCGTGGTGACGACGATCACCTCGGACGCCGATGATTACGCGAAGCAGACAACAGCGCTGCTGCAAAAGGCCGGGCTGCGCGTCGAGGCCGACCTGCGCAACGAAAAGATCAACTACAAGATCCGCGAGCATTCCCTGCAGAAGGTGCCGGTCCTGTTCGTCGTCGGCCGCCGCGAAGCCGAAGAAGGCACGGTTGCCATCCGCCGCCTGGGTGAAGCGGAACAGCCGGTTGAACAGCGCGACAAGGCCGTGGCCGACCTGGTCCGGGCCAGCGCCCCGCCTTATTAACACATTGTGTTGATCATATTATAAATTCAGGAAATCTTTGCCGCCGGTCAGGCCGCCCTGGTCAGCATGGGCCCCAGCGCGCGACCGCCCAAAAGATGCACATGGAAATGCGGCACTTCCTGACCCCCATTCAGGCCGGTATTGGCGATGGCGCGGAAGCCCCCCTCTGAAAGGCCTTCTTCTTTAGCGACCTTTGCCACCGCCCGCCAGAAAGCCTCGATCTCCGCTGCTGATGCCCGTGCGCTGAAATCGACCACGTCGGTATAGGCGCCGCGTGGAATGACCAGAATATGCGCCGGCGCCAGCGGGCGAATGTCGCGGAAGGCCAGAACGTGGGCATCCTCATAGACTTTGCTGCAGGGGATCTCTTCCCGCAGAATGCGGGCGAAAATATTGCTGTTATCATAGGACCCCGGCATGGCAAACCTCCTTCGCTGTTTCATAAATAATCGTTCTATATCAATGGCAAGGTTCGTATATAGACGCAAGGTTAGCAAAGATTTTTTTGCTTATATGTGGAAAATCTGCTAGGAAACCCCTGCTTTTAACCCTCGGGCTACAAAACAGGTAACGCGATGTCAGCAATGATCATAACTGTTCTGAAGGCTAAAATTCACCGCGCGACGGTGACCCAGACCGACCTTCACTATGAAGGATCGATCACGATTGACCGCGCCCTGCTCGACCAGTCGGGCATTTTGCCCTATGAGCAGGTCGACGTATTGAACGTCAATAACGGCGCCCGTTTCACGACCTATGCGATCGAGGGCGAGCGCGGATCGGGCATCATCGGCATCAACGGTGCCGCGGCGCGGCTGGCCCAGCCAGGCGACCCGGTCATTATCTGTGCCTATAGCCAGATGGAGCAGGACTATGCCCGCAACTATAAGCCCGCCGTGCTGAAAATGAACCCTGATAATTCGGTTAGTTCAGCGATCTGAGCCCTGCCGCAAAATGACAAAGGGCCACATATTCGTGGCCCTTTTTTATAGGTGTTTTGAAGATTGTTCTTCAGTATCAGGGGGCGGGCGTCGGAGCCGGTGCCGGAACTTCCCTGACGTCCTGTTTTACGACCGGTTCGTCTTTTTTCGGTGTTGTGTTGAATTCGAGTGCAGGCATTCGAGTCCTCCTTCAATAATCAACGACATTAAACGCAGCCACCGCGGCTGCGTCCCCAGCATCGCCGGGAACGCTTTTCGCTATCAAGCCGAAAATAGTTAAAATCGGAAGTTAGGCAGAGGTTTTTGCCAAACGGGGGTCGATGACCTTGTAATAATACCGGCCCTTGATGATCTGATCGTGCGCGCGGGCATAGAACGGGTGCGTGCCGAAATGCACATAGCCCATGCTTTCATATAATTTTATGGCGGCCTCCAGCGTTTCGCGTACATCGAGATTAATTATTCCGAATCCTTCGTCACGCGCGCTTTTCTCCGCTTCCTCCACAATCATGCGCGCCAGTCCATGACCGCGCGCCCATGGCGCAATGAAATTGGTCGTCAGCGTAACGGCGAAACTTTGCGCCTCGTTGTTCTTGGGCGGCATGACAAGCTGCGCCGTACCGCAGATAACGCCGTCCAGACGAGCAACGAACAAAAGCCGCTGCGGTATCGCCAGCACACCCTGCCAGTAGCGCTCCAGGATATCGCGCGCAGGCGGCTCCAGCCAGCCGAAGCCGCCGCCGGCGCCGATCGCTGCGTCAGTTGCATCGCAAAGATCATGAAGATCCGCGGGCGAGAGCGCCGTCGCTCTTTCGACAGCCGCGCGCGGTTTGGCAGGCTTCGTCTGCATCTGGTTATTCATGACTGCTCTGTTCCCGTTTGTCTATCCGGCTTGCATGCCGCCAGAATAGTCTTCGCCTCATTATATTCAACCACAAAATAGTGAAAAAAACTGAAAGAGAACAAGGCGTTGCCTGCACGGCCGTATTGTGCAGGGCAGCAGACGGAAAGGCCTGCAATAACTGGCCCTTATGAAAAGATGGTGTTTTTTGCGCATGCGAGATGGGGGCCGTTGCTTTATGATGAAAATGGTCCCAGATCAATGAGGCCCCGAAAATGATCTCTTTTGAAGAAACCGCCGGGATTAAGGAATATAAATCACATGACAATGGCCGCTGAATCGGAAAACCCCGTCCGCTGGCGCTCTACGACCATTCTGGCCGTGCGCAAGAACGGCCAGGCCGTTGTCGGCGGTGACGGGCAGGTCAGCCTGGGCGCCACCATCGTTAAATCGAATGCCCGCAAAGTGCGCCGCCTTGGCAAGGACGGTGCCATCATCGCCGGCTTTGCCGGCGCAACAGCCGATGCCTTCACTTTGTTCGAGCGGCTGGAAGCGAAGCTGGAAAGCCATCAGGGCCAACTGGCCCGCGCCTGCGTCGAACTGGCAAAAGACTGGCGCACCGACAAATATCTTCGCCGTCTGGAAGCGATGATGGCTGTGTGTGACAAGACGACATCCCTGATCCTGTCCGGCACCGGCGATGTAGTCGAGCCGGAAGACGGAATCATCGGGATCGGCTCCGGCGGAAATTACGCGCTGGCCGCGGCACGCGCCCTGATCGACCGGCCGGATATGGATGCCGAGGCCGTGGCCCGCAGGGCCATAAAAATTGCCGCTGATATTTGCATTTATACGAATGATAATATTGTGATAGAAAAACTATAGGCGCATGAGCCATTACCGCCCTTCGCTTTCTGTCCGAAAGACCCCGCCATGAACATAAACATCGCTGAAAAATGGAAAAAGTATCTGTTTTTGGCCTGGCTTTTGGCTTCGGTCGCATGGGTGCCGGTCGCGGGGAAAATCTGTCATATGAAAGATGTGGCGGCGCGGTACCGCGTCTACAACAACTATGAGAACCAGATAGCCCACGGCAATCATTCCGACTATCTGAGAACAGCCTATCGCAACGCAGCCACGTCACTGGATAATTCCAGCCAGCATGTCGGCAGTTTTCTTATTATCGGCTTTGGCTTGCCCGGCCTGATCCTGGCCGGAGGCACGTGGCTTTTGCGGCGGCGCGAGCGGCCACACTGATCCAAAAAAATTGAAATCAACAGCAGCCTAAACCGCCACCTGCGTACCCATCTCCACCACCTTGCCAGGCGGGATGCAGAAGAAGTCCGTGGCGTTCGTCGCAGAGCGTGCCATGGCAATATAGATATGATCCTGCCATTCGGGCAGACCGCGCTGGCCGTCAGGCACAATGGAGCGCCTCCCCAGGAAATATGAGGCCTCATGCAGATTGATTTGCAGCCCCTGCGCCTTCGCCTGTTCCAGGGCATGCGGCACGTCGGGTGTTTCCGTGTAGCCGAAGTTCAGGATCACGCCGGTCATGTAGTCGGTATATTTTTCCACGATGACGCGCTGCCGGTCGGAGACCTTGGGCTGACGCAGCGTGACGACGGTAAGCATTATGTTGTGTTCATGCATAACCTTGTTGTGCTTCAGGTTCTGCAGCAATGACACGGGCGCGCTTTGCGAATCGCGCGCCAGGAAGATGGCCGTGCCCTGAATGCGCGCGGGCGGATGACGGTCAAGAGTGTCGATCAAATCCTTGAGAGGCACAGTCTGGCGCCTTTCACGAACATGGAGATAGCGTGTGCCATATACCCATGTCGACATCAGCAGGATGAGAAAACCGGCAAATAAAACCGGCACGAATCCGCCATCAAAAAATTTTGTCATGTTGGCGACGAAGAACACGAGCTCCACCAGCAGGAAGGGCAGGGTCAGGGCGATGGCAAGGCGCAGGCTGCGGTCCCAGACCTGCCAGACGACGATAAAGATCAGCGCCGAGGTGACAAGGAAGGTGCCTGCAACCGCAATGCCGTAGGCCGAGGCCAGTTCGTCGGAGCTGCCGAAAAGGATGCACAGGAAAAGCACAGCGTACAAAAGAAGCCTGTTAACCTTGGGCATGTAAATTTGGCCTTCGCGCTGGGCGGAAGTGTGGCGGATTTCCATGCGGGGCAGCAGGCCCAGCTGGATCGCGGCGCGGGTCAGGGAATAGGCACCGGTAATAACCGCCTGGCTGGCAATGATCGTTGCCATGGTTGCCAGTATGACCATCGGCGCCAGCGCCCATTCCGGCGCCAGAAAATAGAACGGACTTTCCAGCGCCGCCGGGTTTTCAAGCACCAAGGCGCCCTGGCCCATGTAGTTCAGGATCAGGCAGGGGAAAACAAAGCTCAGCCAGGCGGCCTGGATCGGCTTGCGGCCGAAATGGCCAAGATCCTCATACAGCGCCTCGGCCCCCGTGATCGACAGGAAGACGGCGCCCAGCACAGCCATACTGATGGCATGGTGCTTGATTAAAAACTGGATCGCGTAAAGCGGGTTCAGGGACACCAGAATGATGGGGTCCTGCACAATACGGACGAGGCCGAGCACACCCAGCACGATGAACCAGATCAGCATAATCGGGCCAAAGAAGATGGACACCTTTCCTGTGCCGCGCTTCTGGACGGCAAAAAGCCCGATCATGATGGCCAACGAAAGGGGGAGCACATAGCCATCGAAAGCCGGCGTGACGAGCTTCAGTCCTTCGACTGCCGACATAACGGAGATGGCCGGCGTGATCGAGGCATCGCCGTAAAACAGCGCGGCGCCGGCAAGCCCGAGGAAGAGGACCGGGCCGGGTCCGCTGCCCACGGCTTTTTGCGCGAGTGCCGTCAGTGACAAAAGCCCCCCTTCGCCCTTGTTGTCGGCATAAAGCAGAAACAAGATGTATTTGAGTGTCACCACAATCATCAGCGCCCAGAGAATCAGCGAGAGAATCCCGTAGATCTCCGATGGCAGC
>JANWLB010000001.1 GCA_025451095.1 Alphaproteobacteria bacterium | reverse complement strand
GGCCCCGATCGCCGCCCCTACAGCTTCGAGCACACCATCATCGGCAAGCATGAGAAGCGCTTTCTTGAAAGCTTTGACGGCTTTATCCACCGCAATGGCGGGCGCGTGAAAGCCGACATTCTTCTGGGCTTCAGCGCCCGGCAGGATTACAGCTCCTCCCACAGCATGGAGGATCGCGTCGAGGAAGGCCGCCGCAAGGCACAGCAGATGAAGATCGAAGATCCGCAGGAGCTCATCTGGGCGTGGCTGGAAGCTGATAACTATCAAATGCGCCGTTGCAGAGACATACATCGGATCAGGTTGCTGCCCGGGCTGCCGCATCTGCCGAACTGGGTACGCTCCGACATCATGGCGATGCTGGAAAAAGAAGCCATGAAGCAGGTCTTTGCTGAGGGCCTGATGGAGACGGGCAAAGGTTTCGCGCTTTTATCCGCGACCCCGTCTTTGAAAAAGGCCTTACAGGAAAGCGCCCAGGGCAATGTGGACGAGCTTTTGCAACAGCTTGTTTCGCAGATGCTCAATACCGAAGTTGCTTATTCCGGCGCGGCCAAAAAATTCTACGATGCGGCGCAGGCGCGGGAAAAAGAATCTCACAAGATAAAGCGGATCTAGCCCGGGCCGGAACCGAAGCCGACCGCCGCGCGCGCTATTTGCGCCGGATGCCTTCCTGCTCCAGCAGATCTTTGCGCGACAGCTTGCCAATCATCGTCTTGGGCAGCGGTGTGCTGCGAAATTCAATCTCCCGCGGAATCTCCATCGGCGAGAGCTTGTCTTTCAGAAAGGCTTTCAGATCGTCGACGTTAACGTCCTGTCCGCGTTTTATCTTAATCCACGCTTTGACCATTTCGCCCCGCGCGGGGTCGGGAACGCCGGCGACAATACATTCCTCAACGCCCGGGTGCAGGTAAATCGCCTCCTCGACATTGCGGGGATAGACATTGTAGCCGTTGGTGATAACCATGTCCTTGATACGGTCGACGATATAGATATAGCCTTCCGCGTCCATGATCGCGATGTCACCGGTGTGAAGCCGCCCATGCATCATCGTATCGGCAGTTTCCCCCGGCTTGTTCCAGTAGCCAGCCATGACCTGCGGTCCGCGCACGCACAGCTCGCCGCGTTCGCCAAACGGCACCGGTGTTTTTCTGTCCTCGGTGCTTATGATTTCAACGATCGTGCCCGGCACAGGCAGGCCGATTGACCCCGCCTTGTTGTCGCCTTCCGGCGGGTTGATGCAAACCACTGGTGAGGATTCGGTCAGGCCATATCCTTCGACGACGACGCAGCCAGTGCTTTTTTCAAAACTTTTCTTGACCTCGACAGGCAGCGCCGCGCCGCCGGAAATGCAGTACCTAAGCGACGTCAGATCATATTTGTCCAGCTTCGGATGATGGTTGATGGCATTGTAGATGGCGGGTACCGCTGGAAAATATTCCGGCTTTTTCTTCTGTATGATTTTAAGCGTATCTTCAAGATCGAATCTGGGCAGGGCGATGATCTCAAATCCGCAGCGTACGGCCATTCCCAGGACGGCCGTCATCGCGAAAACGTGAAAGAACGGCAGGACGCCCAGCATTTTTTCCTCGCCGTGGCGCGCTCCGCTGAACCACAGCGTCGCCTGCTCAACATTGGCGGTTATCTTGGCGTGGGTCAGCATGGCGCCCTTGGGCACGCCTGTCGTGCCGCCTGTATATTGCAGTACGGCGATGTCTTTCAGCGGATCGATGGCGATAGTGGCGGGATTGCCATCATTGGCGATCAGATTGTGGAACCAGACCAGCTGCCCGGGATAGTCGGGCCGGGCGAGTTCACGCCCCTTAAAAAGCTTGAACAGAACATTCTTCGGAAAAGGCAGCATGTCCGTGAACCGGCAAACGACGACGGTTTTCAAAGCGGTATTTTTTAGTATGGGCTGCACTTTGTCGCAGAGCATCTTCAGATCGAAAGTGACCAGAATATCCGTGCCGCTGTCTTTGATCTGATGCTCCAGCTCGCGCGGCGGGTAGAGCGGGTTGAAGTTGACGACAATGCCGCCGGCCCTCAGCACCGCGTAATAGAAAATCAGGTAGGCGGGGGAATTCGGCAGAAAAAGCCCGACCCGGGTATCTTTCTGGACCCCCATTTGCTGCAGGCCGCGGGCGGTCTGGTTGACCAGTCCGGCGATCTCGGTCCAGCTGAATTTTTTGCCAAGGAAGTCAAAAGCCGGCCGGTCCGGGAATTTAAGAGCGGTTTCAAACAGGATCTCATGGACGGAACGCGGCACCAGGGGCGCATCCCATGCCACGCCGGGCGGGTATTTTTTCAGCCAGGGCCAGGAGGCCGGCTGCTTTTCATCTTCACTTGCGGTCATGTATAATCTGGAAACTTTCCCCGATGAGATCACAATACCTTCCGGCAATTGTGCGCCCCCCTGCTTTGAAAAACAAGGTATTGAGCCCTTTAGACAACAGGCTTTTCTAATATAGCCACAAAAAAATTGTTAAAATAGCTGGCCTCCCACTCTATTCCCATGTAAAAATCAGGGACGGTGGACGCTTGGGAAGGGCGGTTCCGCCGTTTGCTCTTTTGCGGGAAGTTAGGAATTTCAGTAAAGGATAAATGCCGTGAACCTTGATGAAGATGCGGCACCGGAGCAGGGGGCTGTTAAAGTGCGGCTGAAATGGTTCAATGGGCCGAAGGGGTTTGGCTTCGTTGTCCCTGACGGGGAGGAAATAGACGCCTTTATCCACGTGACGACCCTGCAGCGTGCAAACGTGACGGCGCTGGGTGAGGGTGCCCGTCTTTTATGCCATATAGAAAGAGGCCCAAAGGGTGCGCAGGTGCGCCATGTCGTCCGCCTTCTCGAGGCGGGCGAAAAGCCGCAGGCAATCGGGGACGGCGCTTCGGGCTCGCGCGACTGTCCGACCCGGGAGCTTCAGGGCACGGTCAAATGGTATCGACCGGAAAAGGGCTTTGGTTTCGTGGCTGCCGATGATGGTGAAAAGGATATTTTTATCCATAAAAGCTGTCTGGAGCGGTACGGCCTGTCCGGTCTCGAGCCCGGTACGAGGCTGAGCATGAAGGTAAAGCTCCTGCCCAAGGGAAGAGAGGTTCTGGAGTTTGATTTTATTCAACCGTGAAGCGCGCCTTTATGGCGCGCGGCCCCCTTATCAGGCCCGCACGGCTTCTTTCGACTCTTCGGCTTCATCAAATCCGCCGGCGCCATTGTCGACGTCGTCCGGCCGCATGAGGCGATTGCTTTTGGCAACCTGATAGGCGATACGTGCATGATCGGCGCAGTAAACGAGCCCGGCTACGGAGTTGCAGCCACAGAACATAAAATTCGTATCCCGTGGGTCGCCAATCGGCCAGCGGCACATCTTTTCCTTAAGCTCGGCGAGCTTCACGCCTTTGACCTTGATGAATTTCTCGGCAATGGCGGGGCTTTTGGCGCGCGGCGCAGGCTTTTCTTCGGGCGCGGCCTTGGCGGCAGGCTTCTTGGTATTCTGCTGAATCGGAGAAACGCGGTTTGAAAGTTTAAGGCGGTGTGCCTTGCCGATAACAGCATTGCGGGTGACGCCGCCCAGCTCCTTGGCAATCTCTGCCGCCGTTCTTCCCTCGCACCAGAGTCTTTTAAGAAGCGTTACGCGCTCGTCTGTCCAGCTCATTAACTTCCATCTCCCCGCTTACGAAACAGGATAAAGGCAAAATCAAAAAATATTATGCTATGGACCGGACTGTATCAGTGCCCGATTCGCATGCCCATAGCCCGATTCGCCCCGTTGGGGCCTTATCCACAAAATTCGGCTTTTCGAAGTTGCTCGTGCGATTCAAAGCCGCGAGGCTGAAACCGTATTCAAGCTTTGTGATCCAGATCCCACATCCGGTAATGATCGGGATCTTCGGTCCAGTTTTCCTCGACCTTGACAAAAAGATTCAGGTGCGCGCGTTTTTCAAAAAGAGCTTCGATGTCCTTGCGCGCCTCTTCGCCGACGGATTTTATCATCTGGCCGCCGCTGCCCAAAACGATAGGCTTGTGGCTTTCGCGGCCGATGATGATGCACTGGCCGATGCGCAAATCACCGTTTTCCATCAGCTCCCAGATTTCTGTCTCGACCGTCAGGGCGTGCGGCAGCTCAGCATGAAGCCTGTTAAAAAGTTTTTCGCGCGTGATCTCGGCGGCGATCAGGCGCGCCGGCATGTCGATGATCTGGTCTTCGGGATAATGCCAGGGGCCGGGCTGCATGCGGCCGGCAATATAGGCAAGCAGATCATCGGTGCCGTCGGCCTTTTCAGCCGAAATCATAAAGGTGGCTGCAAACGGATAAAGCGCGTTCATTTTCTGCGCCAGCACCAGTAGATCGTGCCTTTTGACCCTGTCTATCTTGTTAAGTGCCAGAATGCAGGGGATGCCGTCTCCTTCCCGTTTTAACCGGTCGATAATGTTTTGTGTTTCCCTGCCCAGGGATTTACGCGACGCGTCATGGACCAGAACAGTCAGATCCGCCGCCTCCCGTCCTGTCCAGGCGGCGGACACCATGGCTTTTTCCAGCCGGGTTTGCGGCGTAAAAAGACCCGGTGTATCGACAAAAACAATCTGGGTGTTTTCGTGCAGCGCAATTCCGCGCACCAGCGTCCGCGTGGTCTGCACCTTGGGGGAAACGATGGAAACCTTGGCGCCGACCATGCTGTTGATCAGCGTTGATTTGCCCGCGTTGGGCGCGCCGATGACGGCGGCAAAGCCAAACTTTTTTTCGTGATCAGCGGCGGCGTCCACGATCGCTCTTTTCTTTCAGCTGTTCCAGCAGAAGCCGCGCCGCCTCTTTTTCCGCCGCCCGTCTGGAAGAGCCCTCCGCGCTCGCGGGGGATAATCCCTCGACCGTGACCTGAATTCTGAAGACAGGCGCATGGTCCGGCCCCTCGCGCCCGGTCAGCTCATAGGCCGGCAGAGGCAGGCCTTGTCCCTGCGCCCATTCCTGCAGCGTCGTCTTTGCATCCTGCGGCGGCGCTTTTACAAGATATATCCTGTCTTTCCACAATTTTTCAATCGCACCCCTGCAGGGATCCATGCCTGAATCCAGATACAGGGCACCGATCGTGGCCTCGAGCGCATCGGCAAGGATGTTGTCGTTGTCGGCGCCGCCGGCTGTGCGCTCGGCGTCCGAGAGAGCCAGGATATCGCCCAGGTTAATCTCCCGCGCAATCTGTGCCAGGGTCTCGCCCTGAACCAGCGCGGCGTGACGCTTGGCCAGATCGCCCTCCTCTTCCTGCGGGAAGGCATCATAAAGAAGATGTGCGATCACAAGACCGATGACGCGGTCACCCAGGAATTCAAGCCGCTCGTTGTCATAGGGGAGGCCGGCGCTGGAATGAGTGAGGGCGGTTTGCAGCAGCCCGGGATCCCTGAATGTTTGCCCTGTCAGGCGTTCAAGCTCTTTGAGCGGGCGTCCCGTCACAAAACGCCCATTTCCGCCCGGGCTTTTGCCGCATCGACGGGCGGCTCAACGCCGCGCATCAGCCGGTCGTAACGAATGGTCCAGGGCCACTTCCATATCTCGGCCAGATTGGCGGTGCCGTTGGTTGAGAAAAAGATGAATGAGGCGCGACCGACAACATTCACAGCGGGCACAAAGCCGACAACGCTCTGGACACGGCTGTCCTGCGAATTGTCGCGGTTATCGCCCATCATGAAATAATGGTCGGGCGGCACCACGAACTCATCGGTGTTGTCCAGCGGGCGGTCATCGGTTTCCTCATATATCTTGTGCGCAACACCTTCCGGCAGGGTCTCGACATATTCCATCATCGGCTCGGTGATGCCGTTCTCTGAAACCTCTTTCAGGCCGATGGCTTCGCGCGGGATGACCCTGCGGTTTATATAAAGGCGTCCGCCAACAACCTGAATCACGTCTCCCGGCAGGCCGATCACGCGCTTGATGTAATCGACGGAAGGATTGGTCGGCAGTTTGAAAACGATGATGTCGCCGCGTTGCGGCGTCTTGCCTTTGGTCCAGATCCGGCCCTCGAACGGGGCCAGGCCGAAGGGAAATGAATAACGCGAATAACCATAGGCGGGCTTCGAGACGAAAAGATAGTCGCCAACCTCCAGCGTCGGCTTCATGGAACCGGAAGGAATGTTGAAGGGCTCAAGCAGGAAAGTGCGGATAAGCAGCGCCAGAACCAGGGCTATGGCCGCTGTCTTGAAAAACTCCGCCCATTCCTCCCGCGCATTGAGCGGCGGCGTGCCAGTGCTGGCGTCCTCGGGTGATTTTTCCGCTTCGGTCTTCTCCATCATAGAGCCTTTTCTATCCAATCCGCGTTCTGTTGGCCAGTGCCGTTTTCAGTTTACGGCTTCAATGATCACCAGCGCGGAAGCTATGGGCGCCTCGTCGCTCAGCGATACATGCAGGCGCGGCGTCATGCCGGCGGGCACAAGGGTCTCGAGCTGGCGGCGTGCCCCGCCTTCAAGCTCCAGCCGGGGCCGCCCATCGGCGGCCTGAACCACGCCAATATCCTTCAGATATATGCCATCGCGAAAGCCGGTGCCCAAGGCCTTGGCGCAGGCCTCCTTGGCGGCAAAACGCTTGGCGTAGGTGCTGGCTCTTGTGCCGGCGCGGCCACGTTCTTCCGCCAGGCGGATTTCCGCCTCCGTGAAGCAGCGCCGGGTGAACCGGTCGCCATGATGCTCCAGAATCTCTTCGATCCGGCCAATATCAATTACATCGTTTCCGATTCCCAGAATCATAGGGGTCCTTTTCTCATTTTTTCACGTTGCCTGTCATAAAGCTGCCTCGCCCGCCGCACAGGATAATACAGCACGACGAAGATCAAGGGCCACAGGACGATACCGTACACAAAGCCACCTACAGTCAGCGGCAGAAGAAGCGTGAAGGGATGTGTAAATAAAAATGCCATAAATTCAAGGGGTTTTTCAAAAAAGCTATGCAGGGCCAGGTTGCCGGGCAGAGCGATAAAGTCAGTCAGGCCAAACAGGCCGCAAATGACCACCCCCGCCTTATAGATCAGCATAAAAATGAAGGGCAGGGTCCAGGGGTTGCCTATCGCCGTACCGATAAACCCGGCGATGAAACTGGCCCGCAGCAGCCAGGACAGGAACAGGGTCTGGAGCACATGGGTCCCGACGAAGGGGGAAAAGGACACGGCGACGCCGTTGGCGAACCCGGCCGCGATCTTGTAGTTGGAATCTCCCGTGCGGAACAGCCGGTGCCGGTAATAGCGTCCGATCCGCCGCCATCCCATGGACGGCCACACCGCTTCTTTCAGGCGGCTTGCCAAAGTTCTTCGGGTCCGTCGTTTTAAAATCGCCATTTGCTCTTCAACATAGACTGCATAGGCTTGAGATTCAAACCCGCAGCCCTATTTAAGAGCTTGCTCCGGCAGGGAAAAGGCCAAAAAATCCTTGACAGGCCTGTAATATTATGTTAAATTTAGGGTAATTTCAGAACTAAACCAGAATAAACCGTTTTGTTTTAAAGGGTTAGGACTTATGAGTTTGGAATTTGACGAAAGCCTCCTGCCGGAAAACAAGCAGGACCGCGCCCGTGCTGAAAGCCGGGTGCGCAAGGCTTTCGCCCATTTCGCGAGCAGCTTTTCCGCAAGCGCCGAAGAACAGCGGCTTGGGGAAACCCTGCTGGGCACGCTGGTCGATGCTTTTGCTCCCTACAGGGATTCGCCGCCGGATATGGTCTGCAGCGCTCTCGTGCGGCTTGCCGCCGGGGCGCAGGAAGATGAAGCCGCCTTCCTGCGGCAGGTTGAAGAAGAAGGCATTCTCGTGGATGAATATAGACACCTGCGCTGGGAAGCCGCCGCGCCGGGTGCCGCGGCGGAAGAACAATCCCGCTTTGGCATTCCGCCTCTCTCCGATCTCGTCAAGGATGAAGAAGAAGTCTATGCCCTGCGTAACGCCGTCCCGGCCCTGAAATATATCGTGCTGACGGCTACCCTGATCGATGCGCGCGCGGCGTTGGGCCAACTGACTGACGTCAAAAGCCCGCTGACGACGGCCGACTCGTACAAGAGAATTCGTCTTGGTGAAAAAATTCTTGAATCCTGCGGTGAAGCCGCGCCCCGGATCAGCCAGCGGATCGGCCATGTGCTGGCCGAAGCTGACAGGAAGATGGCCCAGGCTTTATCCGGCCACAAGGCGTCTGAACCAAAACCGGTTATTTAGGCTTTTCTCTTTAATTCCAGCGTTCAGCCCAGCTCTGAAACATCAGGATCGTCCACAGGCGCGCCGCATGATTGCCGTGCCCGCGCAGATGATCCTGCCAGGTGGTGGAAACGATACCTTCATCCAGAAAATCTTCGTTCCTGATCCGGCTTTGATCCAGAAGGGCTGCTGCCCAGTCTTTGAGCGGGCCGCGCAGCCACGCGGCTATTGGCACGCTGAATCCCTGCTTGGTGCGCTCGAACAGATCCGGCGGCACATGCTGCGACAGCGTCCGGCGCAAAAGCCATTTGCCGCGACCTTGCCTGATCTTCATATTCAAAGGCAGCGACCACGCATATTCAAACAGCCGCCGGTCCAGAAGCGGTGCGCGTACTTCAAGCGACGCGGCCATTGAGGCCCGGTCAACTTTCACCAGAATATCGTTAGGCAGATAGGAAAGCGTGTCTTTGTATATAAGCCGCTCAGCTGGCGAGAGATTGTTGCCGGGCTGCCAGGACGGGTCATGCAGGGGAAAAGTCAAATCACGTGCGCCGCGAACAATGTTCTGCCGAGCGGACCACGGACAGGTCACGCTGTCATAGGCGTCTTCCGCACCATAGCGAATAAAAAACTCCGCCATTTTATGGACGCGCTCGCCGAACTGCGGATGGTGCGGCGCAGCCTTGCTCCAGAAACCCGGCCCCGCCGCCGCCACGGCTTTTCCCGCCGTCCGGCGCAGGGCGGCGGGCATAAAGCGGATTTTGCGGGCGAGGGCGGGCACGGATAGATGCCGTATATACCCACCCATAAGCTCGTCGCCGCCATCGCCGCTCAGGGCCACAGTAACGGATTGCCGCGCGAAACGGGACACAAGCAGGGTTGGAATTTGCGAAGCGTCGGCGAACGGCTCATCATACAAGGCGGAGAGTTCCGGCACGATCGCCAGCGCCTCTTTCTCGCCCAGAAGTATTTCCTGATGATCAGTGCCTAGATGCGCGGCGACCTTGCGCGCGTGCCCGGCCTCATCGAAAGCGCTTTCTTTGAAGCCGACAGTAAAGGTTTTGACCGGCCGCTGCGATTCGCGCTGCATAAGCGCCACCACAAGGCTCGAATCTATGCCGCCCGATAAAAATGCGCCCAGCGGCACATCGGACAGCATCCGTTCACGCACACAGTTGCCGAGAAGACTCTCAAATTTTTCCAGCGCGGCGGCTTCGCTCAACGGCGAGGCGCGCCGGCGCGCCTCGTCGACCACGCGCGGCAATTGCCAGTACGGCTCCATTTTTTGCGAAAGATCCGAACCGGCATGAGCCGTGTCCGTGCCCAGCGCCAGACGGCAACCGGGCAGAAGCTGCCATACGCCCTTGTAAATTGAATGCGGCGCGGGCAGGCAGGCATAGCGCATGTAAAGAGCCAGAGCATCACGGCTGACTTCCGGGGTAAAATCCGAATAAGCGCGCAGCGCCTTAAGTTCGGAGGCGAACACCAGAGAATTGCCGATCCAGCCGACATATAAGGGCTTCTTGCCCAGCCGGTCACGCACGAGGTGAATCGTGCGCTCTTTGCGGTCCCACAGGGCAAAGGCAAACATGCCCTCAAGTTTGGGCAGCGCGCGGTTCAGGCCCCACATGTCGAAAGCAGCCAGCATCACTTCGGTGTCGGAACGGCCGCGGAACGAGGCGCCCAGCGCCAGCAGTTCTTTCTGAAGCTCGGGGAAATTGTAGATCTCGCCATTGAAGCTGATGACATAGCGGCCGGAAACCGATTCCATTGGCTGGTGCCCCTCGGGCGTAAGATCGATAATCGAGAGCCGCCGGTGGCCCAGCAGCAGGGGCGTATCAGGATCCTGCCACAGCCCTTCATCATCCGGGCCGCGATGGGCCAGCGTCGCCGCCATCCGTCGGCCGGCGGCCTGCAGCTCTGAGCGGTCAACTGCCCGCCCCGTGGTTTCAAAAAAGCCTAGAATTCCGCACATGGACGGATAAATTAACACTCTTTGACCGTTCTCGGCTAGAATAGTTGTTTGTTTTTGATAAGCCGAAGGGGCGACGTGAATATAGATCTTCTTTTGACAGGACAGGGTGAAGCCGGGCTGGTCAGCGACAAGGAGTTCCAACACGCCGTGGCCGGCGTCATGTTTGATGCGCAGACCGGACTGGTCACGCTGGAATTCGGCGATGCCGAACCGATGGAACTGAACATCGCTGTGGAGCAGGAATCCGGCCAGCATCTGATCCGGGCCCTGTCAATCCATGTTGGCGCGATCGAAAAAGGCATGATTGCTGAAAATCGCCAGGTGCCGCTGGTGCTTTTGAACGATCCGTTCGGCGGCGGCAACCGGGGCCGTTTCCCGGTCCGGCCGCGCAGCTCAACACTGGCTTTCGAGAATTTCATGAAGAACACCGTTTTTGGCCAGCCAGTCCATCGCGATGATTTGGGCGACGAGGCGCAGGCAGGCAGCGTCCTGGGCGGCATGAGCGCGGCGGTGCTGCAGTTTGCTCCTCATCTGGCCCGGCAAAGAACGATGGAGGCCTCGCCCCAGCTGCGCCATGAAATAGCGCCGCCGACCCCGGGTTTCGGGCCGCGCGGTGCCGGCACCCCGAGCGTGCGCCGCATTCAGAACACCCGCCCGGCGGACGAAGCCGAGGGCGAGGAATAGACGGGCTTTTTCAGCTCAGCGCCCCGATTCTTTTCTGATTTTCTTCCAGCTGGCGACGTTATCATTATGCTCTTCCAGCGTTCTGGCGAAGACGTGCCCGCCTGTGCCGTCGGCCACGAAGTACAGGTAATCGTTTGCCTCGGGGTTCAAAACGGCGGCGATTGAATCGCGGCCGGGATTGGCTATGGGCCCTGGCGGCAGGCCGGCATTTTTATAGGTGTTGTAGGGCGAGTCGATTTCGAGATCGTCTTTCAGGAGACGCCGTCCCAGCGGGCCCATGCCCGCGTTTTGTATATGTCCTTTGGTCAGAGCGTAAATGACCGTCGGGTCGGACTGCAAAGGTATGCCCTGGCGCAGGCGGTTGATGAAAACCCCAGCGATGCGCGTACGCTCAGCCGCCACGCCTGTTTCCTTCTCGACGATAGATGCCAGGGTTAAGGCCTGTTCCGGCGTATCGAACGGCAGGCCGCCTGCGCGCTGCGGCCAGAGCTCGTCCATCACTTTTTTCATGGCGTCCTTCATGTGATCGATCTGATCCTGACGCGTGTCTGTGCGCTCATATTGATAAGTTTCGGGCAACAGGACGCCCTCGGCCGGGACGACCTTGATGTCGCCGCTCAGGCCTTCAACCTTGCTCAAAAGGCCGACGATTTGCCAACTGGTCAGGCCTTCAGGCACGACGAAACGCCGCTCGATTACGTCGCCCCGCGACATCTTGTCCATGATGGCGGCCATGGTTATGGCGGGCGTCAGCTCGTATTCACCCGCTTTCAGTTCGCCCTGCCTGCCGGACAAGCGGGCCGCTGCACGGAAGATCAGCGTGTCTTCCGTGTTTGCGATGGCGCCCTGATACAGAAGGTGTTCAGCGATGATGTTTACGCCCTGACCCGTGCCCACATCGAATGTGACGACTTCTTTAAGCGGGCCGGGCTGATGAAACCGGACCCAGCCCCACATAAAAGCGGCAACGCCGCCCACAAGGGCGGCGGTAACGAGAAAAACCGGTATCGAAAGCAAAAGGTTTCGCATCTTCACACGCGGCGCAGAACAACGCTGGCATTCGTGCCGCCAAAGCCAAAAGAATTTGAAAGTGCTGTAAGGAGCTTCTTTTCTTTCGCCACTTTCGGCACCAGGTCGATGCCCCGACAGGGTTCGGAAATATTTTCAAGGTTCAGTGTTGGTGGCAGTATACCGTCCTGCAGCGCTTTGATGGTATAAATGGCCTCAACCGCGCCCGCCGCGCCCAGAAGATGGCCAATCGCCGATTTCGTCGACGACATGGAGAGTTTATCCAGCGCGCCCCCGAACAGGCGCTTGACCGCCGTGCATTCAATTCCATCGCCGACGGGGGTCGAGGTGCCGTGCGCGTTGATATAATCGATGTCTTCCGGGTTAATTTTTGCGTGGCGCAGGGATTCTTTCATGGCGCGGTAACCGCCGTCACCGTCCTCGGACGGGGCCGTCATATGGTAGGCATCGCCCGACAGGCCATAGCCGATGATTTCGGCCATGATTTTCGCGCCGCGCTTTTTCGCGTGTTCATACTCCTCGAGAACCAGGACGCCCGCACCTTCGGCGATGACGAAGCCGTCGCGCCCTTCGTCGAACGGGCGGGAGGCCTCGGCTGGCCGGTCGTTGTAGCCGGTGGACAAAGCACGCATGGCGGCAAAGCTGGCAACGCCCAGGCGATTGGCGGCGGCTTCCGCACCCCCGCAGACCATGACATCGGCATCGCCCAGGGCGATCAGCCGGGCGGAATCACCAATGGCATGCGTGCCCGTGGCGCAGGCCGTAACAACCGAATGGTTGGGCCCTTTAAAACCGTATTTGATGGACACATGCCCGGAGGCCAGGTTGATCAGCATGCCCGGCAGAGAGAAGGGAGATATGCGCCGCGGCCCGCTGTCATGCAGCGTCATGGCTGTTTCATATAGTGTCTGCAGGCCGCCGATGCCGGAGCCGATCATGACGCCGGTGCGGCACAACCCTTCTTCATCCTGTGGTTTCCAGCCTGAATCCTCCACCGCCTCACTCGCCGCGACCAGCGCGAAGCAGATAAAGCGATCCATCCGCCGCTGCTCCTTGGGCGGAACGAACAGGTTGAAATTCAGGACACCGTCGGCGGGTGTGTCTTCAGTCGTTTTGGGAACCAGTCCGGCCACCTGCGAGGAGATGTCGGAGACGTCGAATTCATCGATTCTGCGAATGCCGCTCTGGCCGGCGATGAGCTTCGACCAGTTGTAGTCGACCCCAAGTCCCAGGGGGGAAACAACGCCCATGCCTGTGACGACGACACGTCTCATGAAATGAAGTCCTGAAAGGCAGGCCGACTGCCCGCGGGGCCCTGGCCCCTTGCGGGCAATACGTTACCCAACCGCGCTTTCTTTGATGAAGTTGATAGCATCACCCACCGTCTGGATTTTTTCGGCGGCGTCATCGGGTATTTCAACGCTGAATTCTTCTTCGAACGCCATGACCAGTTCAACAGTGTCAAGGGAGTCAGCACCCAGGTCGTCAATGAAGCTCGCGCTTTCCTTGACTTTTCCTTCGTCCACACCCAGATGCTCGACAACGATTTTCTTTACGCGCTCGGCAATGTCACTCATCGCTCTTCCTTACCCTTTTGTTAGATTATCTGAAAACCAGAAGGCAGGACTTTACCATCACCGCTATTCAAATCAAGAGGATTCAGCCCGATCTTCCATAAGCCTTTATTGCGTATGGTTTTCCTGACCAAAAGTACAGTCTGGCTGTGCGGACCCTCAATAAAGGTCCTTTAATCTCAGATCATCGCCATGCCGCCGTTGACATGCAGCGTCTGGCCCGTGACGTAGGCGGCTTCGGTGCTCGCCAGGTAAAGGGCGGCGGCGGCGATCTCCGCGCCTGTGCCCATGCGCCCTGCCGGGATTTTTTCGTTAATTCGCGTTTTCTGATCGTCGGTCAGGGCGTCCGTCATCGCCGTGGCGATAAAGCCGGGGGCGATACAGTTGACGGTGATATTGCGCGAGGCAATTTCCTGCGCCATGGATTTTGACCAGCCGATCATGCCGGCCTTGGAGGCGCAGTAATTCGTCTGGCCGGGATTGCCGGTAACGCCGACGATGGAGGCAATATTAATAATGCGGCCCCAGCGGTTCTTCATCATTCCGCGCTGGACGGCGCGCGCCAGGCGGAAAGGCGCGGTCAGGTTGACGTCGATGACCTGCTGCCACTCTTCGTCTTTCATGCGCATGGACAGGTTGTCGCGGGTCAGGCCGGCATTGTTGACCAGGATATCGATACGCTCCATGACGCCCACGGCGGCATCCACAAGCGCCGTTACCGCCTCGGCTGAGGACAGGTCGGCGGGAAAAATATGCGTCCGGCTCCCCAGTGCAGCGGCGAGAGCCTTGAGTTTTTCGTCGTTGCGGCCGGAAAGGCCGACGGTGGCGCCTGCCCCGTGCAGCGCCCGCGCGATGGATTCACCGATGCCGCCGGTGGCGCCGGTCACAAGGGCGGTTTTTCCGTCAAGGTTGAACATGTTGTCTCCGGTTGTTGTCTGAATTGAAATTTACATTCCGTTGCCCAGGCGGGTATTGTTTCTGGCAGGCGCTGGCTCCTCCGGTGCTTTGTGCAGACGGGCAACAAAAGCCCTTATATCATCCGGTGTGTTCAGGGAAAGACCGGCAATGTCTTTGTCGATGCGCTTGACCAGCCCGGTGAGCACCTTGCCCGCGCCCAGCTCGGCCATCTCGGTGATCCCTTGTTCTTTCAGCCACAGCACGGATTCGCGCCACCGCACCACGCCGGTGACCTGTTCGACCAGGAGGCGGCGGATGTCATCGGGAGAGGTTACGGCTCGTGCCGTTACATTCGCGACGACAGGAACGGCGGGGGGTGAAATTTTTGCATCAGCAAGAGCCACCGCCATTTTCTCGGCAGCGGGTTTCATCAGGGGAGAATGCGCAGGAATGCTGACAGGAAGCAGCAAGGAACGTCTGCCGCCTCTTTCGGCGGCCAGGGCGAGGGCGGCCTCAACAGCCGCGCGTTCGCCGGAAATAACGACCTGTCCCGTGGAGTTGTCATTTGCTGCCGTGCATACGCCTTTGTCGGAGACGAGAGCGGCAATTTCTTTCACGGCTTCGAATTCAAGACCCAGAATGGCAGCCATGGCGCCTTTCCCGACGGGCACGGCGTCCTGCATGGCGCGCCCGCGCAGCCTCAAAAGCCGGGCGGCATCTGTCAGGGTCAGGGCACCGGCAGCGGTGAGCGCGGAATATTCGCCCAGCGAATGGCCGGCAACGAAAGCGCAGTGATCTTTGAGATTCACCCCGTTTTCCGCGAGGGCTGCCGTGACGGCCATCGAGACGGCCATCAGGGCCGGCTGCGTGTTTTCGGTCAGGTTGAGTTTTTCTTCCGGCCCTTCGAAGATCAGGGTGCTGAGTTTTTCGGACAGGGCATCATCGACCTCATCAAAAACCCGGCGCGCCTCGGGAAAGGCGTCAGCCAGTTCCTTGCCCATGCCGACTGACTGCGACCCCTGGCCGGGAAAAACGAAAGCGCGTTTCATTATGGGACCTCTCGAACAATAACCCTGAATAACCCAGCCGCCATCAAAAACGGCGAAGTCTGCTTGATAGCCTGTCGCCGGAGGGCGATCAAGGGGGCCGCCCGTGGCCCCCCCCTCTCCCGGGCCGGCGTTTTGCCAGGATGGAGAGGGGCAACGGCCAGATTCCTTCCATTTTTTTATTTTACATAACATACAAGAGAAGAAAAGTGCCTAATTCAGGCCAAAGAGAGGGTGAGAAGGGGAGCGGGCAGCGCACAAAGACTTTGTGATTCCATAAAAATCATGATATAGTCACCTTCTTCTTAGACGGAAAGACGGTGTGTCGGGCGGACGCCTTTTTAAAAGGCAGCCCCTCGTAACGAACCCTTCGGCCAGCAGCCCGCATCAGAGGCGCAGCCGGAGTTAGGCGATGGCCCCGAATACGGGCCTTAACGCATTGATTTTGTTATGGAGATATAAAAAATGAGCCTTTCAATCGTCAGCGACCGGATCCGCGTCCTCATGGAGCATACCGACACACGTCTGCACATGATGCTGGCCGACGATGAAAGCACCGAGATCTGGACCGCCGGTTCCGGCAGCGCCCTGCAGAACCCCGATTTAAGCCGTGCACAGCTGGCCGCGCTCCTGCGCGGCGGCGCCCGCAAGGAAGCCCAGAAGGCAAACAAGACCTGCTGGAACGCACTGATCGAAAACTGCGCCAGCCGCAGCGCCAATTCTAACGACTAATCCGGCAGCCAGAATTTTCTTGCCTCGGGATTTAAAATCCGTATAGTGCCGCCATTCCGTAAACCTCGCCGGTCCTTGTGACCGGCTTTGTTTCCGGCGCGCGAACATAGGGTTCGTGCCGCTTTGAGGAAAACAAAACCAAGGGGAGAAAAACGATGCCTTTCTACGAAACCGTGTATATTGCACGGCAGGACTTAAGCCCGGCTCAGGTTGAAGCCCTGACCGAAAGTTTCAGCAAAATCATGAAGGACGGCGGCGGCAAGGTTCTCAAGACAGAGAGCTGGGGCCTGCGCAACATGACCTACCGGATCAACAAGAACCGCAAAGGTCACTACGTCCTGATCGAAAGCGACACGCTGCCTGAGGCTTTGCTGGAGATGGAGCGCAACATGCGCCTGAACGAAGACGTTCTGCGTTATCTGACGGTGCGTCTGGAAGCCCCCTCGAAAGGTCCTTCCGCCCTCATCGCCCGCAGCGACCGCGAAGGATTTGAAAACCGCACTGAGCAGGAGGCCGCATAATGAGCGATTTTGATACAGCAGCCCCGGGCAAAAAAACGTTCTTCAAAAGACGCAAGACATGCCCTTTCAGCGGACCCAAGGCGCCCGCGATCGACTGGAAAGATATCCGTACGCTGGGCCGTTATATATCCGAGCGCGGCAAGATCATGCCGAGCCGTATCACAGCCGTATCAACCGGCAAGCAGCGTGAGCTGGCACAGGCGATCAAGCGCGCCCGTTACATGGCTCTGCTCTCCCCGATCAAGCAGGAAGACCGCGGCGGCAGCCGTGGTCCCCGTGACCGGGGCGATGGTCCGCGCGAGTTTCGCGGCGGTGACCGGGACCGGGGCGGTGATCGCGGCGGCGACAGAGACCATAAAGACACGGGAAGGGGTTAATCATGCCGACCGCAATGAAAGTCATTCTGCTGGAGCGCATTGAGACGCTGGGCAATATGGGTGATGTCGTGAAGGTTCGCACGGGCTATGCGCGCAATTATCTGTTGCCGCAAAAAATCGCTCTGCGCGCAACCAAGGACAATATTGCCTACTTTGAAACTCAGCGCGCCGCTCTGGAAAAGGTCAATGCCGAGAAAAAGAAAGAAGCCTCGAAACAGGCTTCGGCAATCGAAGGCTTGAAAGTTTCCGTTATCCGCCACGCCGCGGAAGACGGCCAGCTTTATGGTTCGGTCACCACACGCGATATTGCGCAGGCGATCGTTGAGCAGGGCGGCAAGGATATCGGCCGCGGCCAGGTTCAGTTGAACCACGCTCTCAAGAGCATTGGCCTGTTCCCGGTTACCGTAGCCCTGCATCCGGAAGTAAAAATCCAGGTGACGGTCAACATCGCCCGCTCGGAAGAAGAGGCGAAGGTACAGGCCAAGACAGGCCGGGCCGTGATCGCGACCGGGGATGAAGGCGCAGGCGAAGGCCGCAAGAAGCCTTCCAAGACGGGCGCCGATGATGGCGCTGAAGCCGCCAAGGCCGCTCTTCTGGAGGACAGCGCGCTTGCTGCTGAAAAGCAGGAGAGCGAGGAAGCTGCCCAAAAGGCTGCCGAAAAAGCGCAAAAATCAGCCCGCAAGAAAACCAAGAAAACCGCCAAGCCCGAAGAAGGTGCCGGTGCGGAGGAAAGCGAAGAGGCGGGCGAATAATTTTAACGCCTGTCACCAAAGCATAAAAAAGCGGCCCTGCAGGGCCGCTTTTTGTTTGTCCGGCTTACTTACGCGGCGTGTCTCAGGGCTGCAGAGCCCAGGTACCGTCCGGCAGGCGGCAGGCAGTGCCGCGGCCGGTTTCCGGTTGACCGTCGACGTAAACCGTCGTTTCGTATTCACGGCAGTCCGTGCCTCGTTGCTGAAACTGACGCAGAGGGCGCACAACACCGTAGTGACCGGTGTGAGGGTTTCTCCAGTTATACGAACGGCCCAGAGGCTGGGTCATGGAGGTGCGGAAAGCACCGCCCGCCAGTTCATGATCGCGTTGATCCAGAGCGCCGCCGATCGCGCCGCCGACCAAAGCTCCGAGCACGGCACCGCCGGCTGTTGCCGCCAGCTTGCCGCGGCCACCACCAATCTGGCTGCCCAGCAATCCGCCCAGGGCGCCGCCGACGGCCACGCCCTGCATCTGCTTATTGATATCAAGGCCCCCGATATTCAGGTTGCCCGTGCGCGGGTTGATGCCGCAGGCCGAGGCTGTAACCAGTGTGGCCACAGCGGCGAAAGAGGCGGTCAGTCTTTGAATTCTGGTCGACATGGCTGGTATATCTCCTTAATCGGGTTCGCCGGGAATTGATTAATAAATGGCACTTTTGTTTAGACGCCGGCCTATTACATAATGAAAGCCGACTAAAAAAGCAAGCATTTCCACTAGGGCTCAGGGGGGTGGATAGAGAGAGAGGGGGGTATGGCTAAAGGCCTGCCAGCCGGGAGATTATGCCCCATTCCGCAGCGGATACGGGCATGACGGACAGGCGCGATTGCCGGATCAGAGCCATATCCTTAAGGGCCGGTGTGCTCTTGATTTCTTTCAGCGTGACCGGCCGGGGCAGGGATTTGAGCGCGTTCACATCGACCATGACAAAGACGGTCTTTTCGTCCGAAGGATCAGGATAATGCTCCTTCACGATCTCGACGATGCCGACGATCTCCTTGCCTTCGCCTGAATGATAGAAAAAGGCGCGGTCGCCCTTTTTCATGGTTTTCAGATTTTTGGCGGCCTGATGATTGCGCACGCCGTCCCAGTGTGTGACGCCTTTTTTCTCCTGCTGCGCCCATGACCAGGTCGAGGGCTCGCTCTTGATCAGCCAGTACGCCATTTCATAAATTTTCCGTCTTCAGCGGGCGGTCCATCATGCTGGCCATGGCCGCCTCAATGCTGCTCCGTCCCTCCAGGCAGTCATTAGTGGCGGCAGAGACCGGCATGTCCACGCCCTTGCTTTTTGCCATGACCATCACGGCCTTGGCCGTATGAACGCCCTCCGTCACGGCGCGGCGTTCCGCCAGAATTTCCTCGAGCGTGCGCCCCTGCCCCAGCTGAAAGCCAAGTGAGAAGTTGCGTGATTGTTGCGACGAAGCGGTCAGCATCAGGTCGCCGACGCCGCACATACCCATCAGTGTTTCGCGGTGACCGCCCATCGCTTCGGACAAACGGGCCATTTCCGTCAGTCCACGCGTCATAAGAGCGGCGCGCGCGCTTTCGCCCAGGCCTTTGCCCGCGACCATGCCGCTGGCGATGGCGATTACGTTTTTGACGGCGCTGCCGATCTGGACGCCGATCAGGTCATCCGACGCATAGGGGCGCATGGTACGGCTCGCGAGTTTGCTGCACAGGCCGCGCGCCTGATCGACTGTGCGGGCGGCGATTGTGACAGCGCAAGGCAGTCCGCGCGCGATCTCTGACGCGAAAGTGGGGCCGGTCAGGACGGCGACGGGAACGCCGGGCGCCGCTTCTTCAGCGATGGCGGAGAGTATCTTGCCGCTGCCCAGCTCGATGCCTTTTGCGCAGATCACAATGGAAGCGCCTTGTTTCAGGACGTCTCTTATCCTTTCCAGCGTGCTGCGGATATGCTGTGCGGGCGTGACCAGAAGGATGACGTCGTGCTCTGCCGCCTCATTCAGATCGCCGGTGGCGCGGATCGCGGCATGCAGGGGGACGCCGGGCAAAAAGACGGTGTTTTCGTGCTTCTGATTGATGGCGGTAACCACCTCCGGCTCACGCGCCCACAAAAGGACATCGCGGCCCGCCGCTGCCTGGGTTTGCGCCAGTGCCGTTCCCCAGGCGCCCGCGCCTATAATGCCGATAGTGCTGCTGAAGGCGCTCATGTCCCCGCCGCCTTTCTGTCCGGGGCCTGCGGATCGAGCGGCCAGCGCGGCCGCGCGGCAACGCTTAAGGAATCGGTCATGCCTTTTTTCATTCTTTCAACACCGGTCCAGGCGATCATCGCGCCGTTATCGGAGCACAAAGACACGGGCGGCGCAATAAATCTCATGCCGTGGCGGTCTGCCAGAGTCTCAAGGCCCGCGCGCAACATTGCGTTGGCGGCGACGCCGCCGCAGGCGATCAGCGCGGGTTTCGGCACATCATATTTCGCGCGGAAAAGGGTCAGGGCGCGGCCGCAGCGGTCGGCCACGGTTTCCGTGATCGCTGTCTGGAAAGAAAAAGCCAGAGCGGCCAGATCGTCAGGCGCCAGTCCACCCGGCGGCAGGCGGTCGATGAAAGTGCGCACGGCGGTTTTCATGCCTGAAAAGGAAAAATCGCAGCCGGGTTGACCTTTGAGCGGTCGCGGCAGGGGAAAGCGTGCCAGAGCGCCCTCTTTATCGCGGCATTGCGCGGCTGCGCGCTCAAGATGCGGCCCACCCGGAAAAGGCAGGCCCATCAGCTTTGCCGCCTTGTCGAAACATTCACCCAGGGCATCATCCATCGTCGTGCCCCACAGACGATAACTGCCGACATTTTCGGCCACCAAAATCTGCGTGTGTCCGCCGGACACCAGGAGAACAAGGTAGGGGAAGTCCAGATCAGGGTTGACCAGGCGGGGGGTAAGGGCATGCGCCTCCAGATGATTGACGGCGATAAACGGAAGGCCGCGGGCGGCGGCAATGGCCTTGCCCGCCATCATCCCGACCATGACCCCGCCGATCAGGCCGGGGCCGCAGGTGGCGGCGACGGCGGTGAGACTTTCCATGGCAATCCCGGCTTCTTTTAGGGCGGCCCGGATCATCGTGTCCAGATGATCCAGATGCGCGCGGGCGGCGATTTCCGGCACCACGCCCCCGAATATCTTGTGGCGGTCGGTCTGGCTCAGGACCATATTGGACAATATGCGGCCTCCGTCATCGACCAGGGCAACGCCGGTTTCATCGCAGCTGGTTTCTATCCCCAAAACGATCATGCCCCTTATTAAGGATTTTCTGCCGCCGCAGCAACCGGTTAGCGGCCCCCGGCCACTATTTTCTTGCTTACGAAAAATAAAACCTTTATGTTTTCATATTAATTTAAAAAGGGTACCCATGGCGCACCTTTGCCTGCCCGGAGAGGGCACGAAAAGAAAACCTATCCGTCTTCTGACACGGGAAGACGCGGCGGCGCTTTATCAGGAAATCTGGGAAAACGTCACCAAGGGCGGCGATGTCCGCGAGTCGCTGCGCCCGGTGGCCGAAGCCTTCGGCTATGAGTTCGATCCCGTGCTGGAAAATGTGCTCGATCTCAGCCTGGGAGAGTTGCAGCAGATCAGCCGCTTTGGCGGCAATCCCAATACGTCGGAAAACCGCAAAGGCAACACGGCACAACATGTTCTGCAGGGCACGCTCGTTGCCTGCTATGACATTGTTGATGAATTTCGTGAGTTTCTATTTTCGCCTCATTTAAGCGGGCGCCGCATCTGGGCCGAATATACGGATGAGGAAATCGATTACATTGTCGAGAATGTTCCATCCATTCTGGATTCTGTTTTTCTTGAATATCTTTCCCACGATGACGGTGAAAAACTTTTTGAGCCTGCCTCGTTGAGCCAGGCTGTCATGCAGGATATGCGCAAAAGCTGGCCGGTCCTTGAGCGCCGGATTGCGCACTTTGGTGTAGCCCTTGCGCTATACGCTCAGGAACGCTTTAAGGACCGCGCCAACCGGAAGGAATTCTATGGCCGCGTATTCAATGAAATCCGCGTTCCGGCCAAAGACTATTTCGACCGCATGACGGGGGAGATATCAGCAGGCCGGATTGACGTTGCGTCCGCTGCCGATACGATCACGAAACACATCATCGATAATTATATCCGCCCGCAGGAGGCCCGCTATCACTTAAGCATTGTCGCGGCCCGGCATCAGTCGTTCATCGATCGCTATATGTCGCGCTATGACGATCCCGAGGGGTTCGGCCGGGCCGGCGGCTTTACGGGGATTTATACGAAAGTGGGCCAGAAGAATCAGTCCGTCATGCATCTGGTTGAACATCAGGGCCGCGATGGCTCTCCCCCGCATGAATACACCACCAGTCTTCTGACGGTAGCCAGTCTCGGCTATGCCGAAGCCATGCTGCCCCGCCTGTTCAGCGAGGTGGAGGGCAATGATCCTATCCAGTCGCGTCTGGCGCGCCGCGCCGCTATCCGCGTTTATGAGACCAACCTGGCCATGACAAAGGCGATGCCGGCGGTTATCGATGTCTCGAAAACGCGCCGGCCTGAATCGGACGCGGGCAGCCTGCGCCGGCTGGATGAAATAAGGCAGCTGGCCAGCGAGATATGCGGCGGCGGCAGAGATGCCGATTTTGCGCAAATCGCCGGGCTGTCGGCGATCAATACGCCGGGGACGCTGCGCACGGCCTTCCAGTTGCGCGCGCGCTATGAAGCGGCTCTGCAGGAGGCGCAGACGAATAAAAACTATGTGCCGCCCGCTGAGCCCTTGTATGCGCTTCAGACGATCACCGGCCCCCTGGCCACCCGTATTGCGAACGTCGCCCGGCCATTCCCCGTCCTTTTTCCTCCGCCGGATGAGGCCGATATCCGGGGCTTTCTGGGCAGCCGCTGGAAAGTCCCGGTTGCCGCGCCCTGATTTCCGCCGGCTTTTAGTTCACAGAGCTTTCGCGGTCTGATTATATAGTCCGTCGAAAGGATATGAACGGATGGCTTCCCGTCTACGGATAGGCACACGCGGCTCCCGGCTTGCACTGGTCCAGACTGACATGGTCGCCCGGGCGCTGCGGCAGAAGGTGCCCGCGCTCGATATCGAGGTGGTGGAGATCAAAACCTCGGGCGACTGGCATCCGTCGCAGGGCGAAACACGGCTGGCGGAATCCGAAGGCGGCAAGGGCCTCTTCGCGCGCGAGATCGAGCAGGCGCTGCTGGAGGGCCGGATCGATTGCGGGGTGCATTCCCTCAAAGATATGCCGGCACGTCTACCGGACGGGCTGGTGATTGAACATGTTCTTCCCCGCGCTGATGCCCGCGAGGCGTTCTTATCAAATGGATTCAAAAGGCTGGACGATCTTCCGCCCGGCGCCCGGGTCGGTACGTCCAGCACGCGGCGGCAGGCGTTTTTGCTGGCACGCCGCCCGGACGTACAGATCGTACCTTTGCGAGGTAACGTGCCTACGCGCATCGAAAAACTGCGCCGCGGCCAGGCGGATGCGATTTTTCTTGCCATGGCCGGCCTGATCCGGCTGGGCCTCACCCATGAAATTGCTGCCGTTCTGGAACCGGAGGAGATGCTGCCTTCAGGCGGACAAGGGGTTGTCGGGATTGAAATCCGGGCTGGTGATAAGGAACGCCGGGCGCTGTTTGATCTCGTTCATTGCCGCGAAACCGGCCTTTGCGCGGTGGCGGAGCGGGCGGCTCTGGCCACTCTGGACGGCTCCTGTCATACGCCGATCGGCGCCTATGCCATAAGGAGCGGGGGTGGACTTATGCTGCGGGTCGCGGTTGCAGCATTGGACGGCAGCCGGATATTCGAGGAACGCATCGAAGGTCCGGTTGACAGCGACAAGGACGCAGATGCGCTGGGCGTGGCGTGCGGGTCTAAACTTAAAGCCCGCCTGCCGCCGGATTTTCTGAAATAAGGGAAGGGAGCGTTTCATGATTCTTGTGACCCGCCCTCGCGCCGATGCGGAAAGCTTTGCCAAAGCTCTGGAAAAAAAAGGCCGGGAGGCCTTCTGCGAACCCATGTTTGAGATTGTTTCGATCCCGAACAGCCTGCCGGTTCTGACGTCCTATGACGCGCTGGCCTTCACCAGTCGCCATGCCGTAAGTGCTTTTGCTACAAGAGAATCCACCCGCCACTTGCCGGTCTATGCTGTGGGCGGGGCGACGGCTGATGCGGCACGGTCTTTCGGGTTTCAGGATGTCCGCGAAGGGGGCGGCACACTCGATAATCTGAACCGGCTTTTGCGCAAGGAGGCTGCCAACAGACCCGGCAGTGTTTTGCATATATCAGGGGCGCATGTCACAGGCGCTGTCGAACAGGCTGGCGGCGGGGTGGCCGACCGCGTGGTCCTGTATGAGGCGCGCCCGGTCCAAATCCTAAGCCCGGATTTTCTGGATGTGCTGGAGCGCGGGGGCCTGCAAACCGCAACGTTCTTCTCCGCCCGTACGGCAGAAATTTTTTGCGGGCTGGTTGAACAGTACGCGCGTACGCCCGCCCTTTCTTCAATAAAAGCCTTGTGTCTGAGCGCGCCGGTGGTAGAGTCACTGCGGCATCTGTCCTGGAAAGACGTACAAACCGCAGGTACGCCCGATATGGCTGGAATGCTGGCGCGGCTTTAGAGCTTTAACGAGCACGCCTGTTAAAGTTATTAATCACCATCCATGCAGCGGCAGCACGAGCGCGATTATGACAGATTTGAAAGAACAGCCCGGAGCTCTCAAGGACGCCGGACGAATCATCGAAAAGTTCGGGGGCATACGCCCGATGGCCAGCAAGATGGATGTGCCGGTCACGACCGTGCAAGGCTGGAAAAAACGCGACATCATTCCTGAAAACCGGCGGGCGGATGTCCTGCGGGTGGCGCAAACCAACAACATAGACCTGACGGATATTCTGGGTGAAAAGCCCGCCAATGAAAACGCCGGCAGCGCGCCGGCCAGCTTTCAGGCGGAGATCGCCCAGGCTGCGCAGCGTGAGCAATGGCCCGCCACGGCTGTTCCGCCGCCGGCTTCCACAATTGCGGGGCAAAGCGCGGATCATCAGGCGCTGATGAAAAAAATCAAAGAAGCCGAAAGAAACGCCGTGCAGAAGAGCACATGGATTTCCACCGCCTTGACCATGACGACTATTGGCCTGGCTGTTCTATTGCTCTGGCCGCACCAGCGGCAGGTCGCCGAAAACGGGCGCCGCCTGGCGGAGCTCGAAACCTCTCTCACGGCGGTTGAGCGTGAGCAGCAGCAGGAAGGACGGGCGGTTTCGGCGACGCTCCCCGCCCATATTCAGGAAACGATCGAAACGCTGCAGACCAAGGTCGGCGAAGTGGCGCAGCAGGCGGAAAATATGGCGGGAACGCTTGTCGGTCCACAGGCGGGTCCGCTGACCGAGCGTATCGCGAAGCTCGAAAGTCAAGTCGGGGCGCTGGCCGGTTCCACGGGTCTGCGCGCTTTGTTTGAGAAAATAACAGCGATGCAGCAGAGCGAAAGCGGACAACAGGAATTCTCCGGCATCGTCGCGCAGCTTAAGTCTCTCACCGGCGCCGCGCAGGACGAAACCCAGGTTGAGGACGCGCTGAAAACCGCGCAGCAGGACGATAAAACGACGCTTGGACAGGCCTTGCAGGGCCTGCCCGAAACAGATCTGAAGGCGGCCGCCCTGCTTCTGGGGCTGGCGCAATTCAGATCATCGCTTAACCGCAATGCGCCGTTCAGCGATGATCTGGCGCTGCTTAAAAAAGTTTCCGGCAACAATGATCCCGAGCTGATTGCCGCGCTCGACCGTCTTGCGCCGCTCTCGGAGAAAGGCGTTCTGACACCGGAGGGTCTTTCCGGTGAATTCCGCGGCCTGGCGGGCGAAATCGTTGCGTCCTCCCTGCAGGGCGAGGATGTCTCGATCAAGGAAAAGGCAATGGCGCGCCTAAGCGAGGTTCTGGAAGTTGAGAAAGATGGCAAGTCTCTGATTTCCACGGACACACAGGCCGCCGTCGAGCGCGCGCAGGCGTTCCTGGACAAGGGCGATGTCGAAGGGGCAATGACTGAACTCTCCGCACTGCAGGGCCCAGCAGCGAAGACCGCCGCGCCCTGGATGGAGCAGGCGGACATGACGGTGGGGGTACAAAAACTGCAGGAGATGCTGACGGAGCGCATGCGCGGCCTGGGCGGCGCTTCCTATACGACACAGGGGGGCACTTTGGGCGATCTGGCGAATGAAGCCGCGCGCCTGTTGCCGCAGGGAAATCTCTCACAGGATAGCGCTTCGGGCGTTTCAATCTATACGCCGCCCGCGAAATTCCATGCGCCGTCAATACCTTCTTCGTCGCCATGAAGACCGGGCCGGTGCATACATGAAACCCGAAGGATATAAAGACCAATGATCCGCGCGCTTTTCTTTGTCGCCAAAGTAGCGTTGCTGGTCGCCGCCGCCGTCTGGGTCGCTAACCGGCCGGGCGCGGTCGAGATTCATTGGCTGGGCTATGACATCAGGGCGCAGATCGGCCTGGTGCTGCTGGCCCTCTTTTTCGCCATCGCCGCGATCGTCCTTATGTACCGTGTTCTCTGGGAAGTTCTGGCGATGCCCAAATACTGGCGGCGTTACCGCGCGCAGAGAAAGCGCGACAAGGGCTACCGCGCTCTCACGCTTGGCCTGACCGCCGTCGCCGCGGGTGATGTAAAGCTGGCCGGATACCAGGCCTTTCGCGCCCGCCGCCTTCTGCCGCAGGATATGGGCCTGCCCATGTTGCTTGAGGCGCAGGCCGCCCGTCTTAAGGGCGATGATGCCACCGCGCATGAGGCTTTTGGACGGCTGCTTGAAAACAAGGACACGGCATTTCTTGGTCTGCGCGGCCTTCTGCTCACAGCACTTGATTCCGGCGATACGCAGCTGGCCGGAAATCTGGCGCAGCGCGCGCTGGCGCTTCATCCGCGGCAACCCTGGGTGCTGCACATGTCTTATGATATCGCGCTGCGCCAGCGGCACTGGGACGAGGCGCAGAAGATCCTTGCCCGTGCGGAGCGCAGCGGCGCCGTTGAGCCCGTCCGTGCCTTAAGCGACCGCACGGCGCTTTTGCTGCAGCAGGCGGAAGATGATTATCAGGCAGGGCATACGGGCGCGGCACTGGCCAAACTCAAAAAAGCGCACAGCCTTAATCCGTCCTTCGTGCCCGCCGCCCTGCGGCTGGCGCAACTTCACATCGAACAGAGCCACCCGCGGCAGGCGGTTCCGGTGCTGGAGAGGACATGGAAGGAAAACCCCCATCCCGAGATGGTTGCGCTCTGGCGCGAAGCGATGCCGCGCAAGGCAGCCAATGATGGTTCGGAGCGGATGCGCTGGTTCGAGCGTCTCGTGGCGCTGCGGCCGGACAGCGTTGAAAGCCAAATTGCCGCGGCGGGCGAGGCGCTGGATCAAAAACTGTGGGGTCCGGCCCGTCAGTACCTCGATCAGGGTGAAAGCATAAGGCAGAGTACGCGCCTCTACCGCCTGCGCGCGCGTCTGGCGCAGGCGCAGAACCGTCTCGAGGAGACCGGCCTGATGCTGCGCAAGGGCGCCGACGCGCCGCCCGACAAACTCTGGATCTGCACACAGACGGGACGTATCTATGACCACTGGGCGCCGGTGGCCATGCCGCACGGCAGTTTCAATACGATCGTCTGGGATTATCCGCGTCTGCCCGCCAGTGACGGCGCCCTGGCCGCTGACCGGACAGAGCTCCTGATCACGGCGCCGGCGGCGGCGTAACAGCAGCGACCCGGGACGGCGTCTGCGCTGATGATCCGCTTTCGTGCGCGCCGCCTTGCCTCATCGTTTTTGAAAGTGATAGAAATTCCTCGCTGCTCATGTTCCATTGCGCCAGTGCCTCGGAATAGGTGGGCAGGGAGCCTTCATCAATGATGCCCAGAGCCTTGTTCAGTTTTTGCACCAGCGCCTCATTGGCAGCGGAGAGGAGGGGCGGTTTACTGAAGCGTAAATCTTCAAATATATTGGGACCTATGGTGTTGCCCAGGCCCCTGATATCTTGCTCTTCCATGCGCACGACGATCTGACGGGCGCTACAGTTTCCGGCGCGCCACAACATCATGCGGTTATAGCTTTCCAGCGCCTGCCTGTGATAGTAATCAGCGAAACTCATCTGATTTCCAAAATCGTCGATGCCGTATATTTTTTCCATCGCGAAAACGGCAGCGGTTCTCAACGTTTCTTCGATGTTCAGCCCCAAAGCCTGCAACGCCTCGAAATCCGAAACGGATACCGGATGTGTGGTTGTCGCCTGTTCCAGTTCCGGCATCTGTGTCCGGCCCAGCCAGCACAGCCAGGCCTCCTTGACGCAGGCATCCTGTTCGGTCCGCTCAACCAGCATAGCCCAATCGCGCGGGCAAATTACAAAGGGTGAGACATCATTAAAAAAGCTGGCGTGAAGAATTGCCGCACCGTCCCATTGCAGGGCATGAAGGCCCTCATGGCAGACGGAGGAAAAGAGCTTCTCCAGACTTCGCAGGGGCGTGCCGCAACGCATGGTGTTTGTAAAACTGGGCTCACCTTCAAGCGGCGGAAAAGAAAAAGGTTCATAGACGGCGATGCAGGACAGCCCGCTTGCCGTGCTTTTTTTACACCCGGTCGCTTCAAATTTTTCTCTGAGTCTTTTTCCGATCTCGGTTCCATCGGAGTCGCAAACCCCGTTCAGGCGACGGCCGACAACATCCAAATGTTCTTGCAGATCTGCGTCAGCGTCACCGCTGAGGACGATATCCGAAGTCATTCATTTTTCCCTGTTCAGAAGGGAAGCTTAGCCGATCCTTGGTCTGGGCCGCAAGATTTTGGGTTTTGAGGCCGGAAGAATCAGACTTTCATGAGGCGCAGTATGCCGAACCCGGCGAGAAAGCCGCCTATATGGGCGGCCCAGGCGATGTTTTCCCCGCCCGGCCCGCCGATCAGGCCGAATACCGCTGAAACGACGACCCAAAGAAGGATCACGGGCCACAAGCCGTACCGGCCGGCCGGCGTTCTTCCGGCACGCTGCATCAAAACGAGGATGGCGGCGAAAAGGCCGCTTAAGCCCCCCGACGCGCCGATAACCGGCGCCGCTGAAAAAGGATTGAGAGCAAAATGTATCAGGGCCGAGGCCAGGCTGCACGATACGAAAAAAAAGATGAATTTGCGCCCGCCGATCCAGCGTTCCGTGCCGGTGCCGAAGGCAGCCAGCAAAATGACATTCACGAACAGATGCATCCAGCCGCCATGCAGGAGTGCATAGGTGAGCGGGCTGGCAAAGGCGCTCCAGGACAACGGGTCACCGCTGGTATATTGCGCCGGAATAAATCCAAAATGAGAAAAGAGCCAGTATTGCTCGACCGGCCCCAGAAAAAGCGTAGCCGCAAGATGTACGGCGATCAGTGTGCCGGCCAGCACCGCCGTCACGGGTGGCAGGTTGATCAGGCGCTCGTTCTTTTTTGATGCGCTGGCGCTGGCTGTAAGCCGGCGTTTCATACGTTCGGCGAAGGTCGGGAAGCGGATAATTTTATCGCTTTCCTCTTCGTCCCCGTCGTCCGGCCTTTCGTCGCTGTGACCGTTCCTGCCCATCATAAAAACCGCGCTCCCCTATCTCCATAATTATATCAATTGTCCATCCTGTCCATGGGCATAAGACCGTGCCGGCGGATTTGCCGCTGATCTGCCCTTCTGCTAGATTGGCGGACAGAGAGGTTTTTGTCATGAGCTATGATTTTACCAGTCTTCCCGACTCAATGGATGAGTTCTGGATGCCTTTTACGCCGCAGCGTTATTTCAAAAAAAATCCCCGCCTTGTCTCGCGCGCGGACGGGATGTTTTACTATGACAAGGACGGAAAGGAAATACTCGACGGCCTCGCCGGCCTGTGGTGTGTCAATGCCGGACATAACAATCCGGTCATAAAGGAAGCGGTCAAAGCCCAGCTCGACACGCTGGATTTCGTCTCCTTCTTCCAGTACGGCAACCCGACGGCATTCACCGCCGCGTCCCGCCTGATTAAAGAAATGCCCAAACCTTTTACGAAGGTCTTCTTCACCAATTCAGGCTCTGAGGCTATCGACACGGCGCTTAAAATTGCGATGAATTATCACCGGCTGCGGGGCGAAGGGTCGCGCCGCATTCTGATCGGCCGCGAAAAAGCCTATCACGGCATGAATTTCGGCGGCATATCGGTGGGCGGCATTCCTCCCTATCACACGCATTTCGGCCAGACGCTGCCTTCTGTCGCGCATCTGCGTCATACCCATGACCTGGAGCACAACGCATTTTCGCGCGGCGAACCGACATGGGGCGCGCATCTGGCTGATGATCTGGAGCGGCTGATCCAGTTTCACGACCCGCAGAATGTGGCCGCCGTCATCGTCGAGCCGGTCGGCGGCGCCATCGGGGTTTTGCCGCCGCCCAAGGGATATCTGAAACGGTTGCGCGAGATATGCGACAAGTATGGCGTACTTCTGATTTTCGACGAGGTCATCACCGGTTTTGGTCGTCTCGGCCATATTTCAGCGGTAAATTATTTCGATGTCACGCCCGATATCATTGCCATGGCCAAGGGCTTGACCAACGCTGTGGTGCCGATGGGCGCGGTCTTCGTCAAACAGGGCATCTACGACGCCTTTATGAAGGGGCCGGAACATGTGATCGAACTGATGCATGGCTATACCTATTCCGGTCACCCGGTTTCTGCGGCCGCCGTGATCGGCACGCTCGATGCCGTGCACAAGGGCAAGATCTGGGAAAATGCGAAAAAAATGGCCAAGCCGCTGGAAGACGCGGTGCATTCGCTAAAAGGCAAGCCGCGCGTGATCGATATCCGCAATATCGGCATTCTTGCCTGCGTACAGTTCGAGCCGGATTCAAAAGAAGATCCTGCCCGCATGGCGCGTGAGGCGTCGTGGGAGCTGTTTCGCCGCGGGCTCGTTGTCCGCTATTCGGGGCCGCAGCTTTATATCTGTCCGCCGCTGATCCTGAACGAAAACCATATTGACCGCATCGTTACCAGCATCGGGGAAATTCTGGTCGAAATGGACCGGGGCGCTGGTGCGCCCCGGAAAACAGGATAAATTTCCGGTTTCTGATTTATACCGTCGGGCCGTTTGCGCCGAACATGTCAGCTGGCCTGTAGGGCCTATGACCCTCGACCTGGGAGCGGGCCAGCTCATCAAGGGCACGACCGCCGGGAACAACCTTGACCGAGTTAACGAAACCCGCCAGAAACTCGCCCGGATTGAGAACACCGTTCTCAACAGCTGCGCCCAGATATTGGGCCAAAACAGTGGCCTGTTCAGGATCCATTTTCTTGCCGGCAACGGACAGGGCCCTGGGCTCGCCATCATTCGGGATATTGTCGCCGCTGGCGGCTGTGCCGAACTGTAATCTTGTCATCTTGCTGTCTCCTCTTCTCTTCTTCCTAGCCGTTCAGAACATCGATCTCGATGAAGGTCGGCGCCTGGAAAGCGATGGGGTATTTTTTCAACTCTTTGGGCGGCAGGGTCTTGCCGCTCAGGCCGGCCTTGACCTCAATCCGGATCATGTCGGGCTTGCGCCAGTCATAAACGATGCAGTGGCTTTTGTACTCGCCTGGCTGGGGCAGCTTTTTCACAACCCTTTTGCCGGGATACAGGGGCTCATCCAGTCCGCATTTCTGCAGAAATTCCTTAATGTCCAGCTTCATTGGCGATACTCCCTTTAAATTACCCAAAGCCGCATATTTTACGAAAGTGCCTTCACTATGTTCCCAAATGCTTAATAAAATCTTAAAATCATACGGAGATCTGCTTTTTTTGCCGTTCTGTGGCTGCGGAACGAGGAAAGAAAGCGTAAATTGTCAGTCCGGGGTAATGGTTGTTATAATGGAAAAGCAGGCCGCAGGGAGCGGCAGGGTTTCTGATGGTTATGAAAATTAAGGAGACGGGGGCTATGAAGCACGCGGGAAAACATCAAAAGCAAAGAACCTTTTTTCTGGCCATTCTGCCACTGCTGGGGACGCTCCTTTTTTGTGCCCCGGCCGCTCAGGCAGCGGATAATACCGGCACGCCCCTTTACAACACGACGCAGACCACGAAAAAATCCGGCGCGGCGCCGCTGTTCGTCAACCGCAACCCGGGTTCAGCCGGATCGATAAACACCAACCACCCGAAAGCCACGCCCTATAATTTCAGTGCGAAGGATAAAAAGGGCAAGTCCAGCTTCGTGCCCATGAGTGAGCGCATGAAACTCGTCAAGCTTAAGAACCGGGCTCATGCCCTGGGTGTCGAGGAGCAAAAACGCGCTGCCGTGATGGCCCGTTACGCGGAGAGAGACGCTGCAAAGGCCGCCAAGCAGCAGCAACAGATGCAGCAGGGCGCGGCCGGGATGCCTGTTCCCGTCGCGAACCGCACCGCCGTCCAGGCGGCGGGGGACAACAAGGTCTATGTCTACGACAAGCAAAAACAGCAGAAGCGTAAGCACTCCCTGTTCAATACGCCCTGAGCCTGTTCTGCCCCGTCATTCGCCGATAGGCCCCGGGGGGGGGCCGGTTTCCTTCGGAAACCCGCTTTTAAGGGGTTTTCCGGGCCCAGAGAGACGCGCCGCTCCCGGCCCCGGTCCGGGCTTAACGGTTGCATTATGATAAGCCGGGCGATAATATCTTCCTGAAATCCAGAGCAGCATCCGGGGTTAGGCAAGTTTAGGGCATGAGCAGGCCGTCTGTCGCTTTTTTAAATCGTTCCTATCCGCCGGGGCGCGACTCGAGCGGGCGGGTCCTGCGTGATCTGGCGCGGGCTTTTGCGCGCGATGGCTGGGAAGTGACCGTCATCACGACGGGCCCGCAGGCGCGGCAGGAACGTGACGGCAGTGTACGGGTGGTCCGCCTGCGCGGCCCGGCACGGACGCGCAGCGTCGCAGGCTATACGTGGCTGTGGATCAGAATGCTGACCTATGGTCTCACAATGCCGCGCACCGATCTGATTGTGACCATGACCGATCCGCCCTTGCTGGTCGTCGCCGGGCGTATTCTCGCCCGTCTGAAAAAAACCAAGCACATGCACTGGTGCCAGGATCTCTATCCCGATCTTCTGCCCGCCATGGGCATACGTCTGCCGCCGCCCATCATGAAATTTCTCAAAGTCGCTTCGCGCCGGGCGATGAAGGCTGCTGACAAGGTCGTGGTCGTCGGACGATGCATGGCGCGTCACCTGACCCATAGCGGCATGGATCCGCGTCGCGTCGCTGTCATTCCTAACTGGCCGGATGTTGAGCTGACTGAAAAAGCGTTTGCCGCCAGCCAGGCCGCCGCCGCTGCGAACGGTTCCGGCGCCAACGGCGCCCGCTCCTACGAGGATATGTTCCGCGACACGGAGCCGAAATTCCGCATTCTTTATTCCGGCAACCTGGGGCGCGCGCACCCGGTGCAGACGGTCCTTGATGCGGCCGCGCTGCTGGCCGGCCCGCACCCGGAGATCGAATTCGTCTTCGTCGGCGACGGCCCGCAATTCGACCGGCTGGCACAGGAACGAACCCGCCGCTGCCTTGAAAATGTTCGCTTTCTGCCATGGCAGCCGCCCAGCCGCCTGCGTGAACTGATGGAAAGCGGCGACGTTCACCTGATTTCCATGAACGAAGGCGCTGCCGGTCTGTTCGTGCCCTGTAAACTGTACGCCGCGCTGGCGGTCGGTCGTCCCTGCATCCTGATCGGGCCGGAAAATACCGAGACGGCGCGCATTATTGACGACTTCAAGGCGGGGGCGGTCGTACCGCAGGGCTGCCCCGAACGTCTGGCGGAAACCATCCGCACCTACCGGCTGGATGGCGACGCCTGGTTCTCCGCCCACAATGGCGCAGCGCGGGCCGGGCGCATCTTTGTGCCTGATGAATCGATCAAGGCCTGGGTCAGCCGGGCGCGGGATGTGGCAAATATCCCTGTACGCATACGCCGGCGCCGCATCGCCTGAACATAAGACGGCCGGAGCCGCCGGATCCCTGCTTAAAAGCGTTAAAAAAGCCGTTAAAAAAACCGGGCGCCCTTGAAGTCCGCGCGCCCGTTATCTAGGATCGGGTTCATAAAAACACCCAAGGAGCATCATGCGCTATCTACCCCTGACCAAGGACAGCCGCGCCGCCATGCTGAAGGCAACAGGTGCCCGCACCGTGGACGATCTTTATGCCGGGGTGCCTGCGTCCTCCTTCATCAAGGGACTGGCGGACATTCCTTTGCATCAGGGGGAAATGGCGGTTGAGCGCGCGCTGGCCACGCGGGCCAATCAAAATCATGCCGCGTCCGCCGGGCCGTTTTTTCTGGGCGCTGGCTGTTATTATCACCACATTCCGGCTTCGGTCGACTATATCATCCAGCGGTCGGAGTTCCTGACCGCCTATACGCCGTATCAGCCGGAAATCGCGCAGGGAACGCTGGCCGCCATTTTTGAATTCCAGACTTTTATCGCTCTTCTCACAGGGCAGGAAATCGCCAACGCCTCGCTCTATGACGGCGCAACGGCCTGCGCCGAAGCCGCGCTGATGGCCATGCGCCTGACCAAGCGCGGCAAGATCGTACTGGGCAATGCGCTGCATCCTGATTACCGCGCCGTCCTGCAAAGTTATATTGGAAATTTTGAGGGTGCCGCGCTGTCCGAAGGCGCACCGGATAATGAAACGGCCTGCGTCATCGTGCAGTCGCCCGACTTCCACGGCCGTCCGCAGGCCTATGACGATTTACGAAAAAAGTGCGATGAAGCCGGTGCGCTGCTGGTCGTTGTGATCAATGAAATCGTTTCTCTCGGCCTGCTGCCCGCGCCGTCTGCTGCCGATATCGTCTGCGGCGAGGCGCGCTCGGTCGGCCTGCCCATGTCTTTCGGGGGGCCGCATCTGGGCTTCTTTGCGACCCGGGAAAAATATGTGCGGCAGATGCCGGGCCGCCTGTGCGGCATGACGGCGGATGCCACGGGGCGGCGCGGGTTCGTTCTGACCCTGAGCACGCGGGAGCAGCATATCCGCCGCGAAAAGGCGACATCGAACATATGTACCAACCAGGGTCTGTGCGCCCTGGCTTTTACCGTGCACATGGCGCTTCTGGGCGAAGACGGATTTAAAAAACTTGCCATCCTGAATCACGAAGCCGCCTGCCGCCTTGCCGACGCTCTGGCGAAAGTCAAAGGCGTGCGCGTGATCAGTGAGGCTTTCTTCAACGAGTTCGTGGTTGAGCTGCCGCCTCCGGCGGCAGAAATTGTCGAGGCGCTGGCGAAAAGGGGAATCATCGCCGGTCTGGCTCTGGACGGCAACCGCCTGCTCGTCGCTGCCACGGAGATGACGACGGACGAGGATATAACCGCATTCTGTCGCGCGCTGGCGGAGGCTCTGTCATGAACGCAAAGGCGCTGATGAAAGAAACGAATGTTCCCGAAGCGGCGCTGCCCGATGTGCCGGGCGGACTGATGTATGAAGAAAACCTGTTGTGGGAGAAAGAACGCTCCGACCATCCCGGCATCGATTTTGAAAAGCCGCGCGGCCTGAAATTCCGCACCGGCCAGCCCGCGCGCGGCGATATTGGGCTGCCGCAGGTAAGCGAGCCGCAGGTGGTGAGGCATTTTGTGCGGCTCTCGACATGGAATTACTCCATAGATCATGGATTTTTCCCGCTCGGAAGCTGTACCATGAAGCACAACCCGCGCCTGAATGAAAAAGTGGCGCGGCTGCCCGGTTTTGCCGCCATTCACCCGCTGCAGCCTGAGTCAACCGTGCAGGGCGCGCTGGGCCTCATGCATGAGCTGCAGACGATCCTGGGCGAGCTCTCGGGCCTGCCCGGTGTTTGTCTGGCGCCCGCCGCCGGCGCGCACGGCGAACTGGCGGGGATCATGACAATCCGCCGCGCGCTTGAGGCCAAAGGGCAGGGGCACCGCAAGATCATGCTGGTGCCTGATTCTGCGCACGGCACCAACCCGGCAACAGCGGCCATGTGCGGCTATACGCTGCGTGTCATCTCCACCAAGGAAACGGGCCGCATGACCGTGAAGGATTTTAAGGTGGCGCTGGGCGATGGCGCCGGTATCGCCGGCATGATGGTGACCAACCCGAACACGTGCGGCTTGTTTGAGACCGACATTCTCGAGATTTCCGATCTGCTGCACAAGGCCGGCGGCTATTTTTACGGCGACGGCGCCAATTTCAATGCTCTGGTCGGCAAGGCGCGGCCGGGCGATCTGGGTGTCGATGTCATGCATATCAACCTCCACAAGACATTCTCGACCCCCCACGGCGGTGGCGGGCCGGGCAGCGGCCCGATCTGCGTGACCGAGGAGCTGGCGCCCTACATGCCGGTGCCTGTGGTGGAAAAGCAGGGCAACGCTTACCGTCTGGCCTACGAAGACAGCCGTCCGGAAACGCTGGGCCGCCTGAAAGGCTTCCACGGCCAGTTCGGCATGCACGTGCGGGCGCTGGCCTATATCCTTTCGCACGGTGCCGACGGCCTAAAACAGGTGGCAGAGGATGCCGTCCTTTCCGCCAACTACATCCTCGCGCAGCTTAAGAACGACTATCACGTGCCGTTCGCCGGACCCTGCATGCATGAATGCCTGCTTACCGACAAGATCCAGAAAGAGGCCGGTGTCACGACGCTGGATGTCGCCAAGACGCTATGCGAGTACGGCATCCATCCGATGACCGTTTATTTCCCTCTCGTGGTTCCTGGCGCGATGCTGATTGAGCCGACCGAGACGGAAAGCAAGGATTCGATTGATCGTTTCATCTCTGTCATGAAGCAGATTGCCGCCGACGTTCGCGCCGGCGATGTCCAGAAATTTCATAGCTTCCCGAAAGACACGCCGCGCCAGCGTCTGGATGAAGTTACCGCCGCGCGAGAGCCGCGCCTGCGCTGGAAAAAAACCTGAAAAAAGACTATTTTCTGTACCGTTTCATGACGGTTTCGATCTGTTCCAGCAGCGGACTCACTTCCGCGCTGAATTCTTCGCGGCGCGACTGGTCGACACCGTTGGCCGCCGCATGGGCCAGCCCGGCCATGCGATCCTGGAAGAGCGCCATGTTTTTATAATGTCGCATCTGCCCGCTGTTTGAATGGCGCAGGCGGCGGACCAGCGTATCGATCAGAGATTTTATAAATTTATCGTCCACCGACTTTATTTTTTCCGCCAGCTCCTTGCCGGGAATGATCCGCAGCGTGCTTTTTTCTATCGCAGTGACGGAGGCCATGCGTTCTTCTTCCGCGATCACACCGATCTCCCCGAAAATTTCGCCCGGCCCCAATTCGGCGATTTTGACGACGGTATCGCCTTCCTTGAGGGACACCTCGACCCGTCCGGTCTCGATGTAAAAGGCCTGATGCGCCGGCGTGCCCTGATGGACGATCACCTGCCCCGAGTTACAAATCATCTGCGCGGGCGGCCCGCCATAGGGTATGTCCTTGTCCAGCTTTTCCGTCTTTTTCGCGTCTTCGTTTTTATTGCCGTCTTCTTTTTTACTCATGCGATTCTCCGCTTTTAAAAACCTCGGCCTTTTTTCATGTCCAGAAGCTGTGCCGGCCTGATTTTGGGTGATTTTCCGCCACCGCCACCGCGCTGGTCCGCCAGGCGCTCGCGCCCGTGGAAGGCCTCGCCCAGAAGATCGTCGATATCGGGAAGCTCGTCACGCTGCAGGGCCTGCACCACCAGCGCAAAGAAGACGCAGGATTTTTCTTCCCAGTTATGGATGTCTTTGCCGTAAGGCTCGCCCCGTATGCGCAGGATGTTGACGGCCCACTGACCCGCGCGGGCATTGGCGCGCAGGTAGCAGACCTGATCCATCGGTCCCTTGCCTTCGGGCGGCATGTCATAGACCATCTGGATTTCGCCCTCGACCTCATCATTGTCCGGGCCCATGCGCACTTCGGCACTGCAGGTCGTGCCTGTCTCGGGCTTGTAGACGGACCATGGGCAGGTCTCATAGGGACCGGGCACGCGTCCGATGCCCAGCTTGTCAAAGAGCTCATTGACGGTGACGCTCATAGCCATGAAAAAATCCGATCTTTCTTAGCGGCGGGCGCCGCTTCTCCATACCCCTATGATTATAGCGGTATTTTAAAAAAAAAGCGCGGCCTGTTATCGGCGGCCGCCAAGCGTGGCGTCCGTGATCCCGTCGCCGAACTCGACCTGTACGGCCTGGCCCGTCTGCGTCTGCTCCAACCGGGTCAGGGCCTTGCCCTGCGCGTCGCGGATCACGGCGAAACCGCGGTCGAGAATGCGCCTGAAAGACAAATTCTCCATAACCCGTACCAGCGCCTCCAGCTCCTTTTGTCTTTCCTGCCAGAGCCTTAGGCCGGCGCGTTGCAGATTATTGACGACAAAGCCCAAATCCTTGTCCTTGTCCTGCAAAACCGCCTGCGGATGGCGGAGACGGGCGGCGGCCTCGATGATTGACCGCTCCCGCCGGGCCAGCCCCCGCTCGAAAGCGGCCTCGCCCTTGTGCGCCGCATGATCGAGTGCCTGGGTCTTGATTTCCATCAAGCGCAACGGGTCACCCAGCCGCGCGGCCAGGGCATCCAGCCGGTGTCCGTTTCGCAACAGCTGACCGTCCAGCCCGACCGTCAGCCGATGTATGTTCTCATTCAGCGTTGTAATGAGATCGGCGCGCCGCGGCACGGCCATTTCTGCCGCCGCTGTCGGCGTGGGCGCGCGCAGGTCAGCGGCATGGTCGATCAATGTCGTGTCGGTTTCATGGCCGATGGCAGAGATCAGCGGGATGGCGCAATCCGCTGCCGCGCGTACGACGGTCTCCTCGTTGAAAGGCATAAGGTCTTCCAGCGATCCACCGCCGCGCGCGACGATGAGCAGGTCAGGGCGAGGTATCGTACCGCTCGATTTAAGAGCGTCGAAGCCCCTGATGGCGGCGGCAATCTGCTCGGCGGCGCCCGGTCCCTGAACAAGTACGGGCCAAAGCAGAACCCGCCGGGGAAAGCGGTCGCTCAGGCGGTGCAGGATATCGCGAATGACGGCGCCGGTCGGCGAAGTGATGACACCGATGACCTCCGGCAGGAAAGGCAGTTTTTTCTTGCGCTCGGCGGCGAACAGGCCTTCAGCAGCAAGTTTCTTGCGGCGCTCTTCGAGAATTTTCAACAAAGCGCCTGCACCGGCCAGCTCCATCGAATCAACGATCAGTTGATAGTTGGAACGGGCGGGATAGCTGGAAATGCGGCCCGTACAGATGACTTCCAGCCCTTCTTCCGGTTTTACCGAAAGTCGGGCCAGGGTGCCTTTCCAGCAGACCAGGTTCAGGACCGCTTCCGCGTCCTTGATATCAGAATACATATGACCGGAAGTGTGGATTTTAATACGGCTCAGCTCACCACGGACACGTATGCGGCCGTAAGTTTCCTCCAGCGTGCGCTTGAGAGAGAATGCCAGTTCGGAAACGGTCAGTTCCGGTACATTGCCGGCCGGGGCGGACTCTGAAAGTGTTTCTGCTGCCATGATTATTGGGATAATATAGGCCCGGCTTTAAAACGCAATGCAGGGAATGAACAGGACAGGGCGAATGCTGCAAAACTTATCCTCTTTTTTATATGCGGACGAGGCGGCCTGCGTGGATGCGCTGGCGGCGGAGTTACCCTGGGACAAGACACGGGCGGCCCGTGTGCAGACGCAGGCGCGCGAGCTCGTCAACCGCGTTCGCAGCGCCAAAAGAAAGCCGGGCGAGCTTGAATCTTTTTTAAGCCAATATGGCCTCGATACCGAGGAGGGGCTGGCTCTCATGACCCTGGCCGAGGCGCTTCTTCGCATTCCCGATGCGCGTACGGCTGATGCGCTGATCCGTGACAAGATCACGGTTGTCGAATGGTTCGGTAAGCAGAATAAATCACAGGATATTCTTCTCAAGGCAGCGGGGATCGGCCTTTCCCTGACCCGCAAGACGCTGGACAGCGCGATAGCAAAACTGGGCGAGCCCGTGATCCGCAAGGCGATGGTCGAGGCCATGCGCCTGATGGCGCGGCGCTTCGTTATCGGCCGCACCATCGAGGAAGCCATCAAAAATGCCCGCCCGTACGAGAAAAAAGGCTACCGCATGTCCTATGACATGCTGGGCGAGGGCGCGCGCACGAGGCAAGACGCACAGCGTTACTTCAAGGCCTATGTCGATGCCGCGCAGGCAATCGGCGCGGCGGCAAAGGACATGCCGGATGTTCCCAGCCCCGGCATTTCGATCAAGCTCTCCGCCCTTTATCCGCGTTACGAGTTCCGTCACGCGGAGGAGTGCATTCCGGCGCTGACGGCGCAGCTTCTGGAGCTGGCGCAGATAGCCGCTAACAATAACATCGCGCTGACCGTCGACGCCGAAGAGGTGGACCGGCTTAATATCTCCTTAAAAATCATTGAAGGCGTATTCGGTCACAAAAGTCTCGGCGGCTGGGAAGGATTCGGCCTGGCCGTGCAGGCCTATCAGAAAAGGACGCGACCGCTGATCGACCATCTGGCTGATCTGGCAAAAGACCGCGCACGGCGCCTGCAGATACGCCTCGTCAAGGGTGCTTACTGGGATGCGGAAATCAAGCGCGCGCAGATTCTGGGTTTGCCTGAATACCCGCTGTTTACGCGCAAGGTGAATACCGACCTGTCCTATCTTTCCTGTGCTGCAAAACTGCTGGATCGGCGCGACATTGTTTATCCGATGCTCGCCACCCACAACGCGCACACAATCGCTGCCGTCATCGAGCTGGCCGGAAACAACCGCAATGGCTTCGAGTTCCAGTGCCTGCATGCCATGGCGGAGACGCTTCACGATACGGTGCTCGAGGAAAATCTGGCGCCGACCGGCATTTACGCTCCCTGCGGCTCGCACGAGGATCTTCTGCCCTATCTTGTGCGCCGCTTGCTGGAAAACGGCGCAAATAGCTCTTTCCTGAACAAGATGATTGATCCGGCCGCACGCGTGGAAGACATCGTCGCCGATCCGGTGGAGGATGCGCGCACTTTCAAATCCCGCCGCCACCCGAAAATCGCGTTGCCGCAGAACATCTATGCGCCAGGCCGCAAAAACTCCGAAGGCGTTGATCTGACTGAGCCGGCGATCGTGAATTCGCTTCTGGCCGCCATCAGGAAGGCGGGTGAAAAGCAATATGACGCCCTGCCGCTGGTTGCCGGGAAGAAAATAAAAACCGGCACGCCCAGAACAATGACCTCTCCCGCAGACAACAAAGAAAAAATCGGACAGGTCTGGAACGCTGACAAGGAAACCGTTGAAAAAGCCTTCACGGCGGCCCGCGACGGCTTTGCAGTCTGGAGCGCCACGCCGGCGGACAAGCGCGCCGCGACGCTGGAAAGGGCGGCGGATCTGATGGAAGAGCACCGCGCCGAACTGATGGCTCTGTGCGTGCGCGAGGGCGGAAAAACAATAGATGATGCGCTGGCCGAGGTGCGCGAGGCGGTGGATTTCTGCCGCTATTACGCCATGACAGGCCGCGCCGACTTCGCGCCCGAAGGCCGTCTGCTGCCGGGTCCGACGGGCGAGAAGAACGCCCTTATCCTGAATGGCCGCGGCGTGTTCGTCTGTGTTTCGCCCTGGAATTTTCCGTTGGCGATTTTCACGGGTCAGGTGGCGGCTGCGCTGATGGCCGGTAATGCCGTGATCGCCAAGCCCGCCAGTCTTACGCCTCTCATTGCTATGCGCGCGGTGGAGCTGATGCACGAGGCCGGCGTTCCAGGCGAGACGGTCCAGCTTTTGCCTGCCGGCGGGGCTCTGGGCGGCGTGATGGTCGCGCATCCCGATACAGCGGGGGTGGCCTTCACAGGCTCGACGGACGTGGGCTGGCAAATCAACCGCGCGCTGGCTGCCCGCAACGGACCGATCGCGCCTCTGATCGCCGAGACCGGAGGCCAGACTGCAATGATCGTCGATTCGTCGGCGCTGCCCGAACAGGTGATCGACGATGTGATTGTCAGCGCCTTTACGTCGGCGGGGCAGCGTTGCTCCGCCCTGCGAGTGCTTTACCTGCAGGAGGAAATTGCCGATAAAATGGTTCTGATGCTGCGCGGCGCGATGGCGGAGCGGAAGGTGGGCGACCCCGCGCTGCTGTCCAGCGATATTGGTCCGGTGATTGACGGCAGCGCGCGGGAAGAGCTGGAGAAGCACATTGAATGGCTCGACAAGAACGGCCGTTTTATCGCGGCGATGAATGTGGACGAGAATCTGGCCGCCCGCGGTTCCTTCTTCGCGCCTGCGGCATATGAAATTAACAGCATCCGGCAACTGAGCCGCGAAGTGTTCGGCCCTGTCCTGCACGTCATCCGTTTCAAAAGTGAAAATCTTGATGATGTGATCGCCGACATCAACAGCACCGGCTATGGCCTGACGCTGGGTGTCCACAGCCGGATCAGCACGACGGTGCGGCGGATCACCGAAGGCGTGCGTGCGGGCAATGCCTATGTTAACCGCACCATGATCGGCGCGGTGGTCGGGGTTCAGCCTTTCGGCGGGCAGGGATTGTCCGGCACGGGCCCGAAAGCGGGCGGCCCGCATTACCTGCACCGTTTCGCGACCGAAAAGGTCGTCTCCACCGATACGACACGGCAGGGCGGCAACGCCAGCCTCGTTTCCCTGAGGGAATAAAGCGCTTTTCTTGACAGAATACCGGGCGATTGCCTAAGGTGGCCCTGTTCCAACAAAGGAGGCCGTCATGACCACTGCTATACAGGGAGAGTTCTTCACTGCCGTTGAAAATATCATGAGGACGGCTGACCCGGATACGCGCCACAGGGTCGCGGCTGCCATATTCGACATCGCTTTTTCCCGGAAACCGACGATGACTCCTGTAACGGCTTCCATTACAAGCATCGATGCATACCCGGTTCTGGGCACGGAGACTCTTGTGGCCGTTGTAAGCGCGGCCCATGATCGCGGCGACATAAAGACTGAAAATCTTCCTGAAGGCGCGGCCAAACAATATTTTGATTCTCTTGAATCCCTGCGGGCTTCCTTTCAAAAACGTCTTCAGGGGTTTACGCCTCCTCCTGCCCCCATTTAAGTTTTCCAGACCTCTTGTGCAGACAATAAAATAAGGCCAGAATCTTTCTGGCTATAACAAGGGGCTTTCATGAAAATTCTTCTGATCGGCAGCGGCGCGCGGGAGCATGCTTTGGCCTGGCGGCTGGCGCAGTCGGAACGCTGCACGGCGCTTTATTGCGCGCCAGGCAATGCCGGCATGGAGGAATGCGCCGAACGCGTTCCGATCGCGACCGAAGACATCCCGGCTCTGGTGAATTTTACAAAAGAAAAAGCCATCGATCTGGTTGTCATCGGCCCGGAGGGACCTTTGGTCGCAGGTTTGACGGACCGCCTGCAGCAGGCGGGCATCAAGGTGTTCGGTCCGACGGCCGCGGCGGCGCGGCTCGAAGGATCGAAAGCCTTCATGAAAGATCTGTGCCGCCGCTACAAGGTGCCCACGGCGGCCTATGGCTGTTTTTCGGATATCGGCGCGGCGCGGACATTCATCGCGCAGCACGGCGCGCCGCTGGTGGTCAAGGCTGACGGGCTGGCGGCGGGCAAGGGCGTCGTGATCGCCGGAACGACGCAGGAGGCCGAGGAGGCGGCGTCGGAAATGCTTTCGGGACGCGCTTTCGGCGCCGCCGGCCGGACCGTGGTGATCGAGGAGTTTCTGGAGGGACCGGAGGTCAGCTATTTCGCGCTGGCCGATGGCCGCACGGTGTTGCCGCTGGCTTCGGCGCAGGATTACAAACGCGCGGGCGATGGCAATGCCGGCCCCAACACCGGCGGCATGGGCGCCATTTCGCCGGCCCCGGCTTTAAGCCCTGAGCTGGCGCGGATGGTTGATGAGGAGATTCTTAAGCCTGTCATCGCGGGCATGGCGAAGGAGGGTTGCCCTTTCACCGGCGTTTTGTTCGCAGGCCTGATGATCGTCAAAGGCCGGCCGGTTTTGCTCGAATTCAATGTCCGTTTCGGCGATCCGGAATGCCAGACCCTGATGATGCGCCTGGAAAACGATTTGCTCGAAGTGCTGGTGGCTTGTGCTGAAGGCCGGCTTGGGGACCTTAAAGAGGACATACACTGGAAACAGGAAACGGCGCTTTGCGTGGTCATGGCGGCCAGGGGCTATCCCGGCCCTCACGCCCGGGGCTCGGTTATCGGCGATCTGGCCGCCGCAGACAGCCTGCCCGGGGTGAAGGTGTTTCATGCAGGGACAGAGCGGGACGAACAGGGCCGGCTGACGGCCACCGGTGGCCGCACCCTGGGCGTGACGGCGCGCGGAACGTCGGCGGAAGAGGCCCGCAAAACCGCTTATGAGGCGATCGAACATATTTCCTGGCCGGGCGGTTTTTGCCGGGGTGACATAGGTCACATCTTTGAAATATATGGAAAAAATGAGGATAAAATATCCATCTCATTTTAACCTTTTCGAGGCATGATTGATGGGTGGCGGGGGCGTTTTTCCGGCTAAACCTATGCAAGGCTCTGATGACACCGAAGACGGCAAGCAGGAAACATGAGGGGCAGGTGCCCCAGGACTCGGCGCTCGCGCAGCAGTGTGCGGGCAAAATCCGGCACAGAGTTTTCCCCGACGGCACGCTCCTGTTTCAAAAGGGCGATGAAAGACATTGTGCCTTCCTGATCAGCAAGGGCGAGATTCATATTTTTGGCAAAGATGGCGCGGGCGAGGAGAGACCCCTGTGCGCACTCGGTGAAGGTGAACTGTTTGGCGAGATGGCGCTGCTCGAGGGCGGCGCGCGCTCGGCTACGGCTGTTGCTTTCGGCGAGGTCGAGGCTTTCGTCATCCCGCGCGATGCGCTGCATGATCGCACGAAAGGGCTCGACCCGATCATGTCCCTGCTAATGGACACGCTGATCGAACGTTACAGGCTGACGCGCCTGAGTCACCCCGAATCAGTAAAACAGGACAAACAGGGCGAGCTGGCCCGCAAACTTGGCCGTCAGGATCTGACAACGGCGGCCGTTGGCCATCTGCGCGATCTGAAGGAGCAGCGCGAAACCGCGCTCATGGAAATGAAGCTGGAGCAGGAGTTGCGCGCCGGCCTCGAGCAACGCCAGTTCGTTCCGGTGCTGCAGCCGATCTTAAGCCTTCCTTCCCGGCGCATCGCAGGCTTTGAGGCCTTGATTCGCTGGCAGCATCCGGCCAAGGGGCTGCTGGCGCCTAACAGTTTCATACCCGTGGCCGAGCGTACCGGTGTTGTGCATCACCTCGACCGGCTCATGCTGGAGAAGGCCTGCGAAATTCTGCCCACGCTTCAGGAATGCGCGGGCAGCGCCGGCAAGAATATTTTCTTAAGCGTCAACCTGTCGGGAATCAATTTCGGGTCTGGCGATGTTGTGACCATCGTGCGCGATACGCTGAAAGAGAGCGGGACCAATCCTGCGAATATCCATCTGGAGATCACGGAAAGCGCTCTGATCGGCGATCCGGTTCTGGCCCAGGAAGTCCTGAAAGGCCTGAAGGCGCTGGGGGTTTCGGTGGCGCTGGACGACTTCGGCACGGGCTATTCCTCATTGGGCTACCTGCATAAATTCACCATCGACTGCCTGAAGATCGACCGCTCTTTTGTGGCGCAGATCAACGACGGCAACCGCAGCATCGACATCGTGCGCGCCATTGTCGCGCTGGCGCGCAACTTCAATCTGGGGGTGGTCGCGGAAGGCATCGAGAAGGAGGGGGATGTCATAACCCTCAACAAGCTGGGTTGTGACATGGGACAGGGCTATCTGTTCAGCAAGCCGCTCTCCATTGCCGATGCCCGCGCTTATATTGAAAGCAACCTTTCCAGAACGACCCCGGCTTCCGCTTTCCTGGTGTCCTGAAAACCCGCTGATTTTGTTTTCGCTTCCTCTGGTGTAGAATGGCGCCACATAGAGGAAGGAGCAACACTATGCAAGACAATGGAAAAACCGAATGCAACAAGGGCGGCGCATGCGGGATGCCTTTTGAAAGAAAGGTGCCGCTGGTGGCGGGGTCTTTGATCCTGCTGGGCTTTTTTCTGGCACATACCGTCTCTTCGATCTTCATGTGGGTGCCGGTAATAGTCGGGGGTATGATGGTTTATGAAGGCCTGACCGGCAACTGCCTGATGACCATGGCGATTAAGAAGGCCTGCGGCAAAAGCGAAAGCTGTTCATAGGCGTTATCATCGGCGCACTTTGCGCCGGAAGACTGAAAACACGGCCCTTCGGGGCCGTGTTTTGTTTGTTGCCGGCACGGTAATCCGCTATAAGGCTTTTCGTTAACAGTTCGGATAGGGATCTTGATTTGACCGGAACACTTCTTCTCAGCGTACAGGACGCCGTTCTGAGCTTTGGCGGACGTAAGCTCTTTGACGGGCTGTCGTTTAATATCTGTCAGGGCGACAAGATATGCCTGGTCGGCAAGAACGGCGCCGGGAAGACGACGCTCCTGAACATCATTACCGGCGCGCAGGCGCTGGATGATGGTCTGCGCTGGGCGCTGCAGGGCACGGTCATCGGCTATCTGAAGCAGGATATTGTGCCTAAGGAAGGCCAGAACGTCTTCGATTTCGTATTCGAGGAAGTACGTATCGAGGAAGGCCAGACCTTCGAGGAAGTGCAGGCCCTGAAATCCTACAAGGTCGATATGGTCATCCGGCCGCTTGACCTTAATCCCGACGACCGCATGGACCGGCTTTCCGGCGGGCAGCTGCGCCGCGCGGCGCTGGCCCGCGCGCTTGTAGAGGATCCGGATATTCTGTTGATGGATGAGCCGACCAACCATCTTGATCTCGATATCATCGAATGGCTGGAAGGATTCCTGAAATCCTGGCGCGGCGCGCTGATCTGCATCAGCCACGACAAGGCGTTTCTCTCCCATGTCTCAGACCGGGTGTTCTGGCTTGATCGCGGGCGGCTGCGCATCTGCCCTTATGGGTTTGGCCAGTTTGATGACTGGGCGACGCAGCTTCTGGAACAGGAAGGCCGCGAATTGCGCAACCGGGAAAAAGCTTTGGAGATGGAGCTGGAATGGTCACGCCGGGGCGTCAAGGCGCGGCGCAAACGCAACGTCCGGCGCCTTGAAATGGTCAAGGAGGAGCGGGAACGGCTCAAGCGCGACCGCAGCGCCTATAACCGCATGATGGCGCGCATTGCCATGCCGGAGGCGGAGCAAAGCGAAGCGACGTCCCGCGTGATGGCGGAATTCAGGAGCGTTGGCAAAACGTTCAGCGGCAGCGGGCGTGAGATCCTGTTGCTCGACAAATTCAGCCTGCGTATTCTACGCGGCGACCGGATAGGAATTCTGGGCAGGAACGGTTCCGGCAAAACAACATTCCTGCGGCTTCTGATTGGCGAGATGAAGCCCGATACGGGCACGATCAAGCTCAAGAAAGACATCGAGTTTTCTTATTTCGACCAGAATCGCCGTGATCTTGATCCTGAAAAAACATTGTGGCAAACCCTGTGCGCCGACGGCGGCGACCACGTGAATGTCCGCGGCAAACAGCGCCACGTCGTGGGCTATCTAAAAGATTTTCTGTTCGATCCCTCGATCGTGCACCAGAAGGTGGCGATGCTCTCGGGCGGACAGAAAAACCGCCTGATGCTGGCGCGGGCACTGGCCGAGCCCAAGAATCTCCTGATCCTTGACGAGCCGACCAATGATCTCGACATGGACACACTCGAAATGCTCGAGCAGGTTCTGGCTGAATACGAAGGCACGCTGCTTATCGTCTCGCACGACCGCGAATTTCTGGACAACACAGTCACGAAGATCCTGGCGTTTGAAGGCGCCGGCAAAATCGAGGGGCATATTGGCGGCTATAGCGACTATATAGAGGCGCGGAACAAACAGAAGAGAGCGGAATTAGCCCCCCCGCCTCCGGCAGGGGCCACGCATAAAAAGCAAGGCGCTCCGGCAAAGGATAAAAACGCATCGGCATCCGCCGTGCCTGTCCGACTGTCGTACAAGCATCAGTATGAGCTTGACCGCCTGCCCGGGCGGATCGCCAATCTTGAAGCCGAGGCGGGACAGATCGAAGACCAGCTGAACGATCCCGACCTCTATGGCCGCGACCCCGGCGCCTTTCAGGACATGACCCGGCGCCTGATCCTCGTGCGAGAGGAGCTGGAATCTGCTGAAACACGCTGGCTTGAGCTTGAGGAGATGAAGGCCGCCAAAGCCCCGTAGAAGCAGGGCAATGCCACTGCCTGCCAATGCCCCGGCCCTGAAGCCCCTGTAATCAAAATTGCGCCGCTGCCAGATGTGCCGTAGGATGAGCCTTCATTGTGGAGGCCCTCATGCGCAGGCAGAAAATTACGGATTACTTTTTAAGTCTGTTCGTTGTTGTTTTTATGGTGAGCATCATGGCTTTGACGACTTCATCATCCGCGCAGGACAGCAAGCCCGAGGATGCACAGACGAAATCCGCCGTGTTCGCGGGCGGATGTTTCTGGTCGATAGCCCATGCGTTCGAGGAGATTGACGGCGTTGTTTCGGCGGCTGCCGGCTACAGCGGCGGTACCGTGGCGAACCCCACCTATGAAAAGGTTTTGGCGGGCGGCACGGGCCACAAGGAGAGCGTGCGCGTGGTTTACGATCCAGCGAAGGTCAGCTTTGAATCGCTGCTGGCGTTTTTCTGGCGCAACATCGATCCTTTCGATCCCAACGGCCAGCTCTGCGATCATGGCGACCAGTATCACACGGCGATCTTTGTTGGCTCCGACAAGGAGCGTGAGGCTGCGGAAGACTCGAAAAAGGAAATTGAAAAGCAGTTCGGCAAAAACGTGGCCACGCAAATTTTGCCGGCCGCGCCCTTTTTCCCGGCCGAGGAATATCATCAGGAGTACGCCCGGAAAAATCCGGTCCGCTACAAGATGTACCGGACCGGTTGCGGCCGCGATTACAAGCTCAAGGATATCTGGGGCAAGGACGCGGGCGGCGCCGTGTTCGTGCGCCATAAAGCGGGCGGTTAATCCCTGCAACCTCTTCTTGTTTGCATAACAAAGAGCCGGTCCGGGAAAGCAGGCGGCAAGGCCCTTTGCGCCCTTTGTCAAACCAGGCAACTCCGCTACAATTCAGGCCTGTTGCAGCTTTCAACGCAGGAAAAGACGCGCCCATGACCGTTCTTACCAGCACCGTAGACCCCGGCAGCCCCGAATTTCAGCGCAACCGTGCCCATATGGAAGGGCTGGTTGCTGACCTGCGCAAAGCCGTAGCTGCCATCGAAAAGGGCGGCGGCGACAAGGCGCGCGAACGTCACACCAGCCGCGGCAAATTGCTGCCACGCGACCGGATCAGCCGCCTGCTCGATTCCGGCTCACCCTTCCTTGAGTTCTCCCAGCTGGCGGCGAACGGCGTGTATGAAGACGATGTGCCGGCCGCCGGGATTATCACCGGCCTTGGCCGCATAAGCGGGCAGGAATGCGTGGTGATCTGCAACGATGCCACCGTCAAGGGCGGCACCTATTATCCGCTGACGGTCAAAAAACATCTGCGCGCGCAGGAAATCGCCGCCGAAAACAACCTGCCTTGCGTCTATCTTGTTGATTCCGGGGGCGCCTATCTGCCCAGCCAGGATCAGGTATTCCCTGACCGCGACCATTTCGGCCGCATTTTCTACAATCAGGCGACCATGTCGGCGCGCGGCATCGCGCAGATTGCCGTGGTGATGGGCTCCTGCACGGCCGGCGGTGCCTATATTCCCGCCATGAGCGATGAGAGCATCATCGTCAAGGAACAGGGTACGATCTTTCTGGCCGGGCCGCCGCTGGTCAAGGCGGCGACGGGCGAAGAGGTGAGCGCCGAGGATCTGGGCGGCGGCGACGTCCATACCCGCATTTCCGGCGTGTCCGACCATCTCGCCGATAACGACGATCATGCGCTGGACCTGGCGCGCCGCGCCGTGGCGAATCTTAATCGCCGCAAGGAAAGCCCGCTTCTGCTTCGTCAGCCGCAGGAACCGGCCTTCAATCCGCAGGATATTTACGGGATCATTCCGCAGGACCCGAAGACCCAGTACGACGTACGCGAGGTGATCGCGCGCATTGTCGATGGCAGTGAATTCGATGAATTTAAAAAGCGTTACGGCACGACCCTGGTAACCGGTTTCGCCCATATTTACGGCATGCCGGTCGGCATTGTCGCCAATAACGGCGTGCTGTTCTCCGAAAGCGCGCTCAAAGGGGCGCATTTCGTTGAGCTGTGCAGCCAGCGCAATATACCGCTCATATTCCTGCAAAATATCACCGGCTTCATGGTTGGCCGTAAATACGAATCCGGCGGCATTGCCAAGGATGGCGCAAAAATGGTCACGGCCGTTTCCTGTTCGCGCGTCCCCAAATTCACCGTCATCATTGGCGGCTCTTTTGGCGCTGGAAATTACGGCATGTGCGGCCGCGCCTTCGGCCCGCGTTTCCTGTGGATGTGGCCCAATGCGCGCATTTCCGTTATGGGCGGCGAGCAGGCGGCCGGCGTTCTGGCGCAGGTGAAGCGCGGCGCGCTGGAACGGGACGGCAAGAAATGGACAGCAAAAGAAGAGGACGCGTTCAAGGCCCCTGTGCGCGAGCAATATGAGCGCGAAGGCCATCCCTATTATGCTTCGGCCCGCTTGTGGGACGACGGCGTGATCGATCCGGCCGACACGCGGCGGGTTCTTGGTCTGGCCCTGGCGGCATCGCAAAATGCCCCGGCCGAAGAAACAAAATACGGCGTATTCAGAATGTAAGGCGAAACAGATGGCCGAAGATATCGTATTACTTCAAATATCGGGCCGCGTTGCAGAAGTGACGCTGAATCGTCCCGACGCGCAGAACGCCTTCGACGAGATGGTTTTTGCGCGCCTGAATGAAATTTTCGGGCAGCTGGCCGAAGACGATGACATCGTCGCGGTCGTGCTGCGCGGACGTGGCAAAAACTTTTCCGCAGGCGGCGATCTGCGCTGGATGAAACGCGCCGCCTCTTTCTCGGAAAAAGAAAACGAGCAGGACGCTTTCAAATTGGCGCAAATGCTCAACCGGCTCTATACGCTGCCGCAGGTCACGATCGCCTGCGTGCGTGGCGCGGCGATGGGCGGCGGTATGGGGCTGGCCTGCTGCTGTGATGTCGTTATCGCCGACCGCAGCGCCATTTTCGCGCTTTCCGAAGTGAAGCTCGGCCTGATCCCGGCCACTATCGGGCCTTACGTTCTGGCCGCCCTCGGCGCGCGCCAGGCGCGCCGCTATTTTCAGACCGGAGAACGCGTCTCCGCCGAAAAGGCCTATGAGATAGGCCTTGCTCACGAGATCGTTTCCGGCGAAGCAGCGATGGAAACGACATTGAAAGGGATTCTTGATGCGGTGGCGGCGAACGGGCCCCGGGCCATGCGTGCGGCCAAGGCGCTCTGTCTCGATCTCGCCGAACAGCCGATCACGGCGCAGATCATGGAAAAAACCGCCCGGCTGATTGCGGCCACGCGCGCCGGATCCGAGGCGCGCGAAGGCATTGCCGCCTTTTTGGAAAAGCGCCGTGCAGCATGGATGAAATAAGGGCCCGCATGCGCGCGCCCGGAACGATGTCGCTATGGCTTTATTTGAAAAAATTCTGATTGCTAATCGCGGGGAGATTGCCTGCCGCATCATCCGCACGGCCCGCCGTTTGGGCATTGCGACCGTGGCGGTTTATTCCGATGCCGATGCGTGCGCGCTTCATGTCAAGGAGGCGGACGAGGCGGTACGGATCGGCGCCCCGGCCAGCCGGGAAAGCTATCTGAAAGGCGATGCCATCATAGAGGCAGCCCAAAAGACCGGGGCGCAGGCGATTCATCCTGGTTACGGATTTTTGTCGGAGAATGAGGATTTCGCCGCCGCCTGCTGCAAGGCCGGTATCGTGTTCATCGGCCCGTCACCGGAATCGATCCGCGCCATGGGCCTGAAGGATAAGGCCAAGGATATCATGGAAAAGGCCGGCGTTCCGGTTGTGCCTGGCTACAAAGGCGAAAAACAGGACATCAAAACGCTGCAGGAGGCGGCGGACAAGACAGGATATCCTGTTCTGATCAAGGCGGTGGCGGGCGGTGGCGGCAAGGGTATGCGGCTGGTGGAGCGGAGGGAGGATTTTGCAGCCGCACTGGAATCCTGCAAGCGCGAGGCCAAATCCTCTTTCGCCAACGACCATGTGCTGATTGAAAAATACATTATCCGTCCCCGTCATGTGGAAATACAGGTGTTCGGAGACAGTCACGGCAACGCGGTTCATTTGTTCGAACGCGACTGTTCCCTGCAGCGCCGTCACCAGAAGGTGGTCGAAGAGGCTCCCGCCCCCGGCCTGCCCGAAAAAGTACGCCAGGAAATGGGCGCATCAGCCGTCAAGGCGATCCGCGCCCTCAGATACACCAATGCCGGCACGATTGAGTTCATCATGGACTCCCGCACTTATGATTTTTACTTCATGGAAATGAACACGCGCATCCAGGTTGAGCATCCGGTTACGGAGATGATCACAGGGGTCGACCTGATTGAATGGCAGCTGCGCGTGGCGGCCGGAGAGATGTTGCCGTTGACTCAGGAAAAAATCGCAGCGAACGGTCATGCGTTCGAGGCCCGCCTTTATGCCGAAGACCCGGCGAACAATTTTCTGCCTCAGGCCGGCCGTGTGGCCCGCTTCCGCCCCGCACCGCAGGCCCGTACGGACACAGGCATTGCCGGGGGCGACGCCATTACCATTCATTACGATCCCATGATTGCCAAAATCATCGTGTCGGGCCGCAACCGGGATGAGGCGCTGCGCGCCCTGCGCGAGGCATTGTCGCAGACCATTTTAAGCGGCCCGGTCACGAATCAGGAGTTTCTGGCCAACATCGCCGCGCATAAGGACTTTGCCGCCGCGCATCTGGATACGGGCTTTATCGCCCGTCATGAAAAAGAGCTTCTGCCGGAAAATTATGGTCAGCCGGAAGAAGTTGACCTGATTTGCGCCGCTGTTTTTTGTCTGTCCGGTGCGGGCGCAGAATCACCGGAAAGCCCGTGTGGCGATCCCTGGGGTGGCGCGGACAGCTGGCGCCTGAACGGTTATCTGACGCGAACCCTGACTTTCGCGGCGGGCAACACACGTTTCGAGGTAACGGCGGAATGCCGCGGCCGCGAGTTCGTCATCACCGCCGGAGAAAAAGAATTCAGCGTCATCCGGGAATCCTTTGCAGACGACGTGCTGAAGCTGCTGGTCGGGGGCGTGGCGGAAAGCGCGCAGATCGTGGCCGCCGGGCCGCAAGTGACGGTTTTCCGCAATGGCCGGGTTTTAAGACTGGGTTTATACAATCGCGGCGGTGCTGGTGCCGAAGGGGTGGGGGAAGGGCGCATTCTGGCGCCCATGCCGGGCAAGATCATAAATGTCATGGTCAGGCGGGGGGATGCGGTCGCGCAGGATCAGCCTATAATGATTATGGAGGCCATGAAAATGGAAATGACCATAAAGGCCGGGTGCGCCGGTATTGTTGAGTCGCTGGCCGTGGCCGTCAACGATCAGGTTCCTGAAGGCACTACGCTGGCGGAAATTCGCGCGGACGTGGGTTCGGGCACGAAAGGCAGGAAAACGTGATGCGGCCAACGCAGGTAAAAATATATGAAGTGGGGCCGCGCGACGGTCTGCAAAACGAAAAACAGATATTGCCGGTTGCTGTGAAGATCGGGCTGATCGAACGGCTTGCGGATGCGGGCCTTTTGTATATCGAGGCCGGAGCGTTTGTTTCGCCGCAGCGCGTGCCGCAGATGGCCGATACCGCCGCCGTCCTGGCGGGGCTGAAACGCAAGGCCGGCGTCACCTATTCCGTTCTGGTTCCCAATGACAAAGGCATGGCGGCGGCGCTGGCGGTCGGAGTCGTCGAGATTGCCGTTTTCGCGGCAGCCTCAGAAACTTTCAGCCAGAAGAATATCAATTGCTCGATCGAAGAGAGTTTTGCGCGTTTCCTGCCCGTAATCGAAACGGCAAAGAAGAACAATATCCGCGTGCGCGGCTATGTGTCCTGCGTGGCCGACTGCCCCTATGAAGGCGCAATCGCGCCGGAAGCGGTGGCCGGCGTGGCGGCACGTTTGCGTGACATGGGCTGCTATGAAATATCGTTGGGCGATACCATCGGGACCGGCACACCGGAAAAAATCACGGCGATGCTGAATGCCGTCATGTTGCGCGTGCCGGTCGCGGCTCTGGCGCTGCATTGCCACGATACTTATGGCCGTGCGCTGGTCAATATCGAAACCGCGCTGGAGCGGGGCGTGGCGGTTATCGATTCTTCTGTTGCGGGGATTGGCGGCTGTCCTTATGCCAAAGGTGCCACCGGCAATGTGGCGACAGAGGATGTTCTGGCCTTTATGGACAAGGCGGGAATCCAGACCGGTGTGGACCGGGAAAAAATTCTTGAGGCGGCTTCGTTTATAGCGGATCATCTGGGACGGGGCGCCGCGCCGCTAGCGAAGCTGAAGTGAAGGACAGGCCATGACGCATTATCCAAAACTGAATTTCAATCACGGCGAGGAGATCGATGCCCTGCGCGACGAGGTCGCCAAATTCGCCAGCCGCGAGCTGGCCCAGCGCGCCGCCGCCATAGACCATAACAATGAATTTCCGCAGGATATGTGGCGGAAGATGGGTGATATGGGTCTGCTCGGTGTGACGGTGTCCGAGGAGTATGGCGGCTCTGCCATGGGCTATCTGGCACATGTCGTGGCGATGGAGGAGATTTCACGAATATCGGCCTCTGTTGGCCTGTCCTACGGCGCGCATTCCAATTTGTGCGTGAACCAGATCTTCCGCAACGGCAATGAAAAACAGAAGAAAAAATACCTGCCCAAGCTGGTGAGCGGCGAGCATGCCGGCGCCCTGGCCATGAGCGAGCCGGGTGCTGGCAGCGATGTGGTCGGAATGAAGCTGCGTGCCGAGAAGAAAGGCGACCGTTATATCCTGAACGGCAACAAGATGTGGATCACCAATGGCCCGGAAGCCAGCACGCTGGTGGTTTACGGCAAGACGCAGCCCGACGCCGGATCCAAAGGCATAACGGCCTTCATCGTTGAAAAGGGATTTAAAGGATTTTCCACTGCGCAGAAGCTGGACAAGCTGGGCATGCGCGGCTCTAACACCTGCGAGCTCGTCTTTGAAAACTGCGAAGTACCGGAAGAAAATATTCTGGGTGAATTGAACAAGGGCGTGAAAGTCCTGATGAGCGGCCTGGACTATGAGCGCGTCGTTCTTTCCGGCGGCCCGCTGGGCATCATGCAGGCCTGTATGGACATTGTCGTACCCTATATGCATGAGCGCAAGCAGTTCGGGCAGGCCATCGGCACGTTCCAGCTGATCCAGGGCAAGGTCGCCGACATGTATACGACGCTTTCAGCCCAGCGCGCCTATGTCTACGCTGTCGCCGCCGCCTGCAACCGGGGCGAAACAGCGCGCAAGGATGCCGCGGGCTGCATCCTGACCAGCGCCGAGGCCGCGACACGCATGGCGCTGGATGCCATCCAGATTCTCGGCGGCAACGGCTATATCAATGAATACCCGACCGGCCGTCTGCTCCGCGACGCCAAGCTCTACGAGATCGGGGCGGGCACGTCGGAAATTCGCCGCATGCTCATCGGTCGCGAACTGTTTGAGGAGACGGCTTGACCGGGCGTATTCATGATCTATCTGATCGGCATCATCGGTTTTGTGTTTGGATTCCTGATGGGTCAGGCGCTGCTTTTGCGGCTGCTGCGTCAGTACGACCGGGCACAAATTCTGAAAATGATGGAGGAGGACAGGGGGGCGCGGATCAAATACGGGCTTCTTAACTGGGGTATTGCCACAGCGGGTATGTATGTTGCCATTTTTATTTACAGGCATTATTTCAGCTGAACTCACTGCCGTCTGTTCTTATCATCCTTGACCGGCTACTATGGCTCTCTAGTTTAAAGGGAGTTTAAACGAAGACAGGAGACTTCCATGCGCACCCGTTCCGCTCTTTTTGCCTTTATTGCCGCCATACTTTTTCTTTTTTCGGCCCCGGCTTATGCCGACGAATATGACCTCGACAGGCCGCATACGCAGATCATGTTCTTCATCGGCCACATGGGATTTTCCATTTCGCAGGGCGAGTTCACGGATTATGAAGGCCATTTCTCCTTCGACAAGGCGCAGCCGGAAAAATCAGCGGTCGAGGCCACGATTCGCACGGCCAGTCTGCAGATGGGTGATGCCAAGTGGGATCGGCACATGAAGAGCGCTGATTTTTTTAATGTTGAAAAGTTTCCCGAAATGACTTTCAGAAGCACGGATGTCAGGGTCCTCTCTGAAGACACGGCCGATATCACGGGCGATCTTACGATCCTGGGTATGACGAAACCCGTCGTGCTGCATACGAAACTCAACAAGGTCGGCGCGTATCCAATGGGCAATAAATATGCCGCTGGATTTTCGGCCACGGCGAAAATAAAACGCTCCGACTTTGGCATGTCCTACGGCATCCCGATGGTCGCCGACGATGTCGATATCCGCATCGAGGTTGAGGCCATCCGCCGCGATTCGGAAAGTCGGGGTCCGCTCAATCCATGATTTTCAGGAACACACAGGACCGTTACGGCGCTGTTGCCAAGGGGTTTCACTGGACCATCGGGCTTTTGATTCTGGGTCTTCTGGCTCTGGGTCTTTATATGGCGAACGCTGATCTGGCGCCGCCGGTACGCCTGCCTCTTTATTTTTATCATAAGTCCTTTGGCATCGTCGTTCTGACGCTGGCCGTGCTGCGGCTGGGCTGGCGTTTCGTGAATGCGCGCCCGGCGGCGCTGCCGCAACATAAAAGCTGGGAGAAAATTCTGGCGCGGCTGGTGCATGGCTTTTTGTATGTAGCTATGCTGGGCATGCCGCTGTCGGGCTGGGTCATGTCTTCGGCCAAGGGCTATGGCGTCAGTGTCTTCGGCCTGTTCACGCTACCGAACATCGTTCCGGAAAACCAGGCGATCTTTCGTGCGGCCGCGAATTTTCACGAGACAGCAGCCTATATCCTGATGGGTCTGCTGGTGCTGCACGTGGCGGGAGCGCTTAAACATCATTTCATGGATCATGACAACACTCTGCGGCGCATGTTGCCCGGTGCCGGGCTTTTGCTGATCCCGCTTGCGGCGGGCGCACTGGTGCTGGCGGGGGGGCATCCCACGCGGGCGCAAGCACCGACGGCGGCAGAGGCCCCCTGCAATGGAGTGGTGCCGCAATGGTTCATCGTACCGGAGAAAAGCACCCTGACCTTTGAAGGCACGCAGATGGGCGCACCCTTCACGGGCCGGTTCGCCCGGTTCGACGGACAGATTTTTTTTGATCCCGACCATCTGTGCGGCTCCTCCGCCGACGTTACGATCGATATGAAAAGCGCAGATACAAAAAGCAGCGAGCGGGACAGTTACTTGCCCGCCGCCGATTGGTTCGACACCGCATCTTTTCCAGAATCTAAATTCAGGACCGTAAAGATCGAAGCGGCCCGGGACGCTGCCGGCAAGCCCGAACCGGGCCGCTACATCGCGCACGGCACCCTGACCCTTAAAGGGGTAGCCCTGCCCGTGGACCTGCCTTTCAGCCTCTCCTTTTCGGGCGGGGACGCCACCGGCTCCCGGTCGGTAAAGATGGACGGCACAGCGACACTGCAGCGCCTCGATTTCAAGGTCGGCACTGGTCAGTGGGCCGATACGAAATCCGTAGACAATCGGGTCACCGTAACAGTTTCCATAGAGGCGCTCGATCGTCCTGCTGCCGCGCGCTGAGTGTGCGGCAGCAGCAGGACAGCCCGGAAAATGGCGGAAATTCTGCAAATAGAAGTGTCTTTGCTGCGGGGGCTGGGCTAAGCTCGAAATATGAGGACATTGTTTCACCTGTGGCTTCACCCCTTCTCGCGTAAGGTCCGCATCACGCTGACCGAAAAGAAGCTCGATTTCGACCTTAAGATTGAGAAAGTGTGGGAGCGCCGCACGGAGTTTCTGGCCCTGAACCCGGCCGGTGACGTGCCGGTTCTTGTCGAGGCAGACGGCACCACCCTGGCTAACAGTCAGGTGATCTGTGAGTATCTTGAGGAGGTTTACCCCGAGATCAATCTTCTCGGCTATGACCCTGTGCAGCGCGCGGAGACGCGCCGGCTGGTCAGCTGGTTCGACGTCAAATTCAACCGCGAGGTTACCGACAATCTCGTCGGTGAGAAGCTGATGAAGCGATTTTTGAAGCTGGGTGAACCGCATGGTCCGTCCATACGCGCAGGCCATGCAAACATCCACTACCACCTCGACTATATCGGTTTCCTGACCGAAAAGCGCAAATGGCTCGCGGGAGACGACTTCTCGCTGGCAGACATCGCTGCCGCCGCGCATCTTTCGGCAATCGATTACATAGGCGATGTGCCCTGGGAAGAACACCAGGCCGCCCGCGAATGGTATGGCCGTGTCAAGTCGCGTCCCAGTTTCCAGCCTCTGCTGGAAGACCGCATTCCCGGCTTCACGCCCGTCAGTCATTACGAGAACATCGATTTTTAATTCTTAAAATGACGTGCGCGTACGCTAAAAACCACAGCGGCTGTAAGAGAACCCATGTACGGTGAGCATAAGCAGATTTTCTGTTTCGGCTATGGTTATAGCTGCGATTATCTGGCCCGGTCCCTGATGCAGGACGGCGGCTGGCAGATTGCGGGCACCACCCGCGATGCCGAGAAACGTTCAATGATGCAGGCGCAGGGAATCCGCGCCTTTTTGTTTGATTATCAGACGCCGCTGGTTGATCCGCGGCGTTTTCTTGAAGGGACGACGCATCTTCTGGTTTCCACGCCGCCGGACGATAGCGGAGACCCCTCGTTTACGATGCATGCTGAAGACGTTCTGAGCGTGCCGACTCTTCGCTGGGTAGGGTATCTTTCTTCCACCAATGTCTATGGCGATCGTGCCGGCGGATGGGTCGATGAAACGACCGAGCTGAGGCCGTCATCCAAGCGAGGCGATCGCCGCGCGCGGGCAGAGGAGCAATGGCGCTCTTTGTGGATTGATCGGGGGCTGCCAGTCCACATTTTCCGTCTCGGCGGCATTTACGGCCCGGGCCGCAGCGCGCTGGATTCCGTGCGGGCGGGCGTGGCACGCCGCATCGACAAGCCCGGCCACGCCTTCAGCCGTATCCACATCGACGATATTGTTGCCACCCTGCGTGCCTCCATGGCCAAGCCGCGCCCCGGCGCCATTTACAATCTGTGCGACGATAATGCCGTGCCCAGCCACGAAGTCATCGGCTATGCCTGCGAGCTGCTGGGCCTGACGCCTTTGCCGTTGATTCCCTACGATCAGGCCGATCTGGCGCCGATCACGCGCAGTTTCTATTCGGACAACAAGCGCGTCCGCAACGACCTGATTAAGACGGAGCTGGGCATAAGATTGCTGCACCCCGATTTCCGCTCCGGCCTGCGCGCCTGTCTCGAGGCCGAGCAGCGAGACAAAATGCCCGGCTTCCACAGCGCCGAAACGTCCTCATTTGGCTAAAGATTTTTTTAAAAAGGCCTAGCCCGCTTTCTCGGCAGCTTTGCGCGCCTTGACGTGCGGATAGGCGTCATAGGGCAGGCGGATGGTCACGGTTGTGCCGACGCCGACGGTGGATTCGATATGCAGGGCGCCGCCATGCAGCTCGGTCAGATCTTTGGTGATGGCCAGGCCCAGCCCCGTGCCCTCGTGGCGGCGGGTGTAATGACTGGCGGCCTGCTCAAACGGACGGGTGATGCATTTGATCTTGTGGGCCGGTATGCCGATGCCGGTATCACGCACCTTGATGGCAATATAATCGGCCTTGGCCGCACATTCGACGCGCACCGAGCCCCCGGGCTCCGTAAATTTGACGGCATTCGACAGGAGATTGAGCAGAATCTGCATCAGCGCGCGCCGGTCGGCAACCAGCTGAATGTCTTCCTTGGGCGCCTCGACCGACACGGAAACCCGGGCATCCTGGGCACGCCCTTCCATCATATGGACAGCGAGGCGGAGGATTTTCGTGAGCTGAAGCTCTTCAAGGTCGAGCTCATATTTGCCTGCCTCGATTTTTGACATGTCCAGTATGTCGCTGATCAGGTCCAGAAGATGTTCACCGCTTTCGCGGATGCCGGCGATGTAATCCAGATATTTTTCGGTGCCGATAGGGCCAAGAAGCTGGCGCTGCATCATTTCAGAAAATCCGATAATGGCATTTAGCGGCGTACGCAGCTCGTGACTCATGTTGGCCAGGAACTGAGACTTGGCGGCATAGGCGCGCTCGGCGGATTCCTTGGCTTCGCGCAGGTCGCGTTCGTGCAGGGTGCTGCCGGTAATGTCCTGCATGATGCCGAACAGGGCGACAACCTCGCCGTTGTCATCCATTTCGCATT